>JBKPNB010000036.1:0-7386 GCA_046732395.1 Actinomycetota bacterium
TCCACCGCATTCGCACCCGAAACGGCGGTCGACTCGCGCTCGCGGGGTAGGCGGAGGTCACCACGCGGCCCTCGGCGCTGACCCAGATCGGCACCGCGCGATCCTCCTCGGTCGCCGACAGCGCCCCGAGCTCGCCCAGCAGCTCTCCGTCCGGCTCGACCCCGATCGCGTAGCGGTGTCGCCACCCGGAGGCGTCGATCGCCCGCACGAGGCCGACCAGCGTTGGCGCTGGAGAGCCGGTCATTTGGCGGGCGCCTCGGCGGCCGTATCCGAGGGGGCGTTGCGTCCCGGCGGCGCGGCATCGGCGACCTCGACGGCGGCCGGGATGGCCGCCGTCGCCCTGCCGCCGCCGACGTAGCCGAGGACCCGGAGGACCTCCGCGAACCGCTCGTTGGCCAGGTCACGAATCGGCGGCCGCAGGTCCCGCTCCCATCGCCCGATCGACTTCGCCGGGTTCTTCGTCGTCCGATGGCGGTCGGGGACCCCATCCTCCGTCGCGGCGGACAGCGTGCTGAGCACCGCCTCCTCGGAGCTGTCGAGATCGAGGTGCCGGAGCATGCGGGCCAGCGTCTCGGCGGGACTCTTGATCAGATCCTCGTAGAGGATCGGAAGGGATCGATCGAGCTGGGGCAGCTCGCTGATCATGCCGAGGTAGGAGGAGGCAAGCGCCTCGACCCGGGCCTCGAGCTCCTTCACGCCTCCGGCGAGCCGCGCGTTCGGATTCCGCTCGCTGTACGCCATGATCGAGGAGAGCGTATCCCGCGGATCGCGGAACAGCACCAACTCTCGCATCCCCGGGAACAGGTCGGCGATCGCCGCCCGTCGCACCCTTCCGTATGGTGCCTTTTCCACAAAGGTCGACGGCTGCTTGCGCTGAACTTCCGCGACCATGCGGTAGAAGCTCTCGGTACGTTCGCGCGCGAAGGCGAGCAACGCCCTGACGGAGTCGTTGGCGAGGTAGAGGGCCGTCGGATCATCGGGGACCGGCTCGCGCGCGGTTTTCGCATCGCCGAGCCACCAGGTCTCGGTTCCGCGGCGGGGACGGAGTGAGCGCATGTACGCCGCCGGCTCGGCCAGCGCCGACATGGCCTCGAGCCAGTACGCCGCCGGCCGTGGCTCGACGCCGAACGGGGGGTACGCAACCGCCTGGGGGTGATGGCCGAGGAGGTTTACCGCCCACGTGGTCCCCGTACGGCCGCTGGGACTCGAGATGATTGCCGGCCGCAGCGATCCGACTTGATCCGGCGGAGCCAGACTGTCACGGCGCCCTCGGATCTCCCCGATGCTCACCTCCCGGCCGTCGTCGAGCGCGGCGCGGAGCTCGATTTGGAACTGCCGTGGCAGCCGGAACGCGCCGATCATCGTGCGGAAGCCGAGACGATTCGTACCGCTGCGCTTGACGATCTTGTCCTTGGGACGAGAGACATCCACCGGTATCTCCCATAGGACCTCGCCGAAGCAGAGCACACGCACGGAGCGTGCGGGCGAGCTCCGGCCCGCCGCCCAGCCCACGAGCGGAAGCGAAAACCCGGGGTAGGAAGAGTCGACCCTCGGTTGCTCGATCCGCGACCCGATCAGCTCGTCTCCACCATCCTTTTGGTGGTCGACGGCCTCAATCACAACGGCGGCCGCGTTAGCGGCCGCCGCAGAGGCATTTGCCTTGGCGCGACGACGCATCAGCCGCCTTCCAGAATCGCATAAATCCCCATGCTCATAGGCCGAGCGTCTTGGCGATGATGTTGCGCTGGATCTCGGAGGTGCCGCCGTAGATCGTCGCGACCAGCGCCTGGCGGACGAGGCGCTCCATGTCGTACTCGGACGAGTATCCGTAGCCGCCCATCATCTGCATTCCCTCGAGCGCCACCCGCTTCGCGGTCTCGGTGACGTAGAGCTTCACCATCGAGGCCTCGCGGGGAAGCATGCGGTCGGGGTCCTCGTCGACCTTCGACGCCACCCAGTAGGTCAGAAGACGCGCCGCCTCGAGCTCGGTGGCGAGGTCCGCGAGCCGATGCTGGAGCGCCTGGAAGGAGCCGATCGGACGGCCGAACTGGCGCCGCTCCTTGACGTAGGCGAGGGCGTCGTCGAAGGCGCGCTCGGCGATCCCGAGCATCGTCGCGGCGAGGATCAGTCGCTCGACGTTGAGCCCGGCCATCAGCTGGGTCCAGCCGCGGTCGACCTCTCCGAGCACCGAGGCGGCCGGGACCTCGCAGTCGGTGAGGTACAGGTGGCTGGTCTCGCGGCCGCCGAGCGTGTCGATCGGCCGCATCTGGAGCCCCGGCGCCCCGCGCGGCACCCAGATCATCGTCAGCCCCTCGTGCTTGTCCTCGTTCCTCGTCGTTCGGGCGACGACCAGGATGTGGTCGGCGATCCGGGCGTTCGAGCAGAAGACCTTCTGGCCGTTGAGGACGAAGCCGCCGTCGACCCGGTCGGCGGTGGTCGTCAGCGAGCCGACATCCGAACCGGCCTCGGGCTCGGTCATCGCGATCGCCTCGACCGCCCCGCGGGCGATCCCGCCGAGGATCTCGGACTTCTGTTCCGTGCTGCCGAATCGCTGCGTGGCGCCGGCGACGATCAGGGTGGTGGCATAACCGCCGATTGGGGCGAGGCCGCGCGAGGTCTCCTCCATGAACAGGCAGGCGTCGAGCATCCCGCCGCCCGAGCCGCCGAACTCGTCGGGGATCGTGACGCCGAGCCAGCCGAGCTCGGCCATCTTCGAGTAGAGCTCGGCCGAGTGGGCCTCGGTGTAGCCCGAGGTCAACCGCTCGCGCTGTTCGGCCGTCCCGCACTCGCGCCCGCAGAAGTCGCGGATCGCCGCGACGAAGTCGCGCTGCTCGTCGCTGAGGGCGAAGTCCATCGCGGCGCGGAGTCTACGTTCGCGCGCCGGCGTCGGGAGTTGCCCTGCCATAGCCGAAAAGCAGTACACGAAGTGAGGTATGGTTCCCCGGAGACCGTGCACCGGATGGATCCATCGCACGCTCACCGTTGGCTCGCCGCGGCAGCGCTCGGCGTATCCCTGGTCGTGACCGCTCTCCCGCTCGGCGCCGGCCACGCCGCGCCGCCGCGCACGATCGGGGGAGCGCTACTGGGCACCTTCCAGCATCCGACCTTCGTCACCCAGGCCCCGGGTGACCCGCGGCTCGTCTTCGTCGTCGAGCAGGCAGGGCGCGTGATGCTGGTGCGAGACGGCCAACCGCTCGCCACCCCGTTCCTCGACATCCAGGACCTGGTCCTCAGCGTCGCCGATTCGGGCGGCGGCGGGGAGGAGGGCCTGCTGTCGATCGCGTTCCCGCCCGATTACCAGCAGTCGCGGCTCTTCTACGTCTACTTCACCAACAACAACCAGGCGATCGAGATCGACGAGTTCCACGTCTCGACCACCAACCCCAAGGTCGCGGACCGGAGGACCCGGCGCCGGGTGATCACGATCCCTCACCCCAATGCGCAGAACCACAACGGCGGCCAGCTCCAGTTCGGGCCGAACGGGCGTCTCCTCTACTTCGCGACCGGCGACGGCGGCGCCGGGCAGCTCGCCAACGCCCGCGATCTCCAGAGCCTGCTCGGCAAGCTGATCCGCATCGACCCCCGGCCCGACGGTGGGCAGCCGTATGGCATCCCCCACACCAACCCCTACGTCGGCATCCCCGATCGCCGCCCGGAGATCTACGCGTACGGCCTGCGGAACCCGTTCCGCTTCTCGTTCGACGGGCGGAAGATCGCGATCGGCGATGTCGGCGCCGGCTCGTGGGAGGAGGTCGACATGCTGCCGGTCAGCGACGTCAACGGCGCCAACTTCGGCTGGCCGAAATACGAGGGCGACTCGCTCTACCCGGGGAACCCGCCGGGCCCAGATCCGCCCGACCCGCCGACGTTCCCGCTCTTCGTCTATGGCCACGACTCCGGACGCTGCGCGATCATCGGCGGCTACGTGGTCCGCGACCCGTCGCTCCCGAGCCTGCTCGGCCGCTACGTCTACGGGGACCTCTGTACGGGCGAGATCCGCAGCTTCATCCCCCGCGTGCACTCCCAGCAGGCCGTCGACGACGCGCCGGTGGGAATCGCCGGACCCGAGATCACGACCTTCGGAGAAGGGCTCGCCGGCGAGATCTACTACGCGGAGCGGGACGGCGACGTCGACCGGCTCGTGGAGACGCCCTAGCTCAGGCCCGGGGCCGGGGGCGGATCTCGGTCGGCGTCGTCGGCGTCGAGAGGTGGTCGTCCTCGGCGACCCGCACCTCGAGGTCGGTCGAGCCGACGGTGACGACGTCGCCGGGCGCGAGGCGGCGGGCGGCCACGATCGGCTCGCCGTTTACGAGCGTCCCGTTCGAGCTGTCGAGGTCCTCGACCACGACCGTCTGCCCGTCGACCCGGACGGAGGCGTGGATCCGCGAGACGGCCCGGTCCGGGATCACGACGTCCGCGGTGGTGCCGCGGCCGATCGTCGCCCGCTCGAGGACCGGGTGTATCACCCCGGTCCCGGGACCGCTTCTGACCTGGAGGAGGACCGGCATGTCCGCCAGTCTAGGAAGCGACCGCGCTCGCTACAGTGGGCCGCCCGCGCCCGGATAGCTCAGTTGGTAGAGCACCTCCATGGTAAGGAGGGGGTCGCCGGTTCGAGTCCGGCTCCGGGCTTGCCAGGGCGCCTCGAGGTTCTCCCGCCGGATGACGTGCTCGGCGTCGGGCTCTCCCTTCTGCCCGCGGGCGCCGGCGGGCGGGCGGGGGCTCGCACTACATGCCGAGCACGTCCACCGCGTCGATGCAGCCCGACTTTCGCTTCGGTGTCCCACCATCGCCGGGCGGACCGGCGCGTCGCGCGCTCCAGCATCCGAACGGGCCACTGGTCGTGACGACGTACGGGACGGCGCCGCTCTCCTGCGCGTCCATGATCTGGCAGCGCCACCGCCCGTTCCCGGCGGCCACGCAACGGGAATGCCCGACCAGATCGCGGCTCCCGCGCACGGAGTGCGCGAGGGCCTCGCCGTGGATGCCGATCACGGTCGCGGGCCTGTAGGCGAAGGCGGCGAGCAGGATCGCGAGGACGAGGACGATCGCGAGCACCGTGAAGTTTCGCCTGCGCTCGTCGCGGCGCCGGGCTTCCAAGAGCGCCCTGACGTGGGGCCTGTCGACCTCGCTCCCCTCGACACCCACAGGGCCAACCATACGCCGGGGATCCGGCTTCTGACAGTCGGATTCCTTCAGCTCAAAACGGCCGCCGCGACGGCCGCCGCGAACCCGTCGACGTCTTCCGGTGTCGTGTCCCAGGCGCACATCAACCGGACCACGTCCGCACCCTCGTCCCAGACGTAGAAGGGCGGCTGGCCGGGGAGCTCGGCGAGCAGGCGGTCGATCGCCGGGCGCGGGAGCCGGGCGAAGACGCCGTTCGCCTCGACCGGGTGGACGAGCAAGACGCCGTCGATCGCCTCGACTGCGGCGGCGAGCCGGGCGGCCATCTCGTTCGCGTGACGCGCGCTTCGAAGCCACAGGTCGCCGCCCAGCAGGGCCTCGAACTGGGCCGAGATGAACCGCATCTTCGACGCCAGCTGCATGCCCTGCTTGCGAAGGAACTCGAAGCCGGCGGCCCCCTCGCCCCGGGGGAAGACGACAGCGTCGCCGAGGACGAGGCCGTTCTTGGTGCCGCCGAACGAGACGGCGTCGATCCCGGCCTCGGTGGTGAGCTCGGACAGCGACGCTCCGAGGGCGGCGGCGGCGTTGGCGAGCCGGGCCCCGTCGAGGTGGAGGAGCATGCCCCGCTCGTGGGCAGCGCCGGCGAGCGCGCGCAGCTCGGCGACGGTATAGAGGGTGCCGAGCTCGGTCGCCTCGGCGATCGAGACGACGCGCGGTTGGACGTGGTGCTCGTCGCCGCGCTTCGCCTCCCAGCGCCCGAGATCGGAGGGCGCGAGCTTGCCGTGGTCGGTGGCGACGGTCAGCAGCTTGACCCCGGCGATCCGCTCCGGCGCCCCGCACTCGTCGAGGTTGAGGTGGGCGCTCGCGGCGCAGATCACCGCCTCGTGGGGGCGGGTCAGGGCGTCGATCGCGAGGACGTTAGCGGCGGTGCCGTTGAAGACGGCGAAGGCGCGCGCCTCAGGCCCGAAGTGGCGGCGGAAGAGCTCGGCGGCGCGCTCGGTCCAGCCGTCCGCGCCGTAGCCGCCGACGTGGCCGACGTTGGCGGCCGCGATCGCCTCGATGACCTCGGGGTGCGCGCCGGCGTGGTTGTCGGAGGCGAAGTCGTGGACTGCGCCCGGCGCCGGGCTCACGGGTAGAGCGCGAGCCGCTTCCCGTTCATCCTGGCCGCGGCGTCCGAGCACAGGAAGGCGATCGCCTCGGCGATGTCCTCGACCGGCGTGAAGCTCGGGTGTTCGGAGTCGGGGTCCTGCTCGCGCATGGCGGGGGTGAGGATCGCATTGACGACGAGGATGTTCGCGGTTGCGGCGCTCTCCTCGAACGAGTTCGCGAGCGCCAGCGTCCACGCCTCAGCGGCGGCCTTCGTCGCCGCGTAGGCGGCGTTGGTCCCGCTCGGCCGCTGGGCCTGCGAGGAGGAGACGAGTACGAACCGGCCATGCTCGCTGGCGGCGATGTCGTCGTAGAACGCGCGCGTCGTGTGCTGGACGGTGCGCACGAGCAGGTCGTGGAGCCAGGCGTAATCCTCGAGCGAGGCCGTCGCCAACGGTTCGCCGCCGCGCCAGCCGCCGACCAGGTGCAGAAGGCCATCGACGCGGCCGAACCGCTCGCGCAGCGCCCGCGGCCAGGCGTTCGCGGCCTCCTCGTCGAGGAGGTCGACGACGCGCGCGTCGAGCCGCTCGTCGGGGAGGTCGAGCTCGCCCGCAAGCGCGTCGAGGCGCTCCTGCGTGCGGCCGGTGAGCGCCAGCGAGGCGCCGTCGGCGGCAAGCCGGTGGGCGACGGCGGGGCCGAGGCTCCCGGCGGCCCCGGCGATCGCAAGGACGCGGCTCTCGAGGCTCGTCACGCCGGGTCCCCCGCGCGCGTCAGCACGTCGACCATGCCGGATTGATACAGGACGGCCTCGCGGCGGCGATCAAGGGCCCGCCCGGTTAGGCCCTAAATTCCGTGGCGTGTCCACGGCCGGCGACACGGAGGGCCTGCACGGCCTGGTCAGGGCGATCGACGCCCGCACCTGGCGCCACGTCTACTCGGTCGGCGAACCCGCCGCGGAGGGGCTTCGCGAGACGAGCGAGCTCGGCGCCCTCGTCGCCCGCGAGGGTCCGGGCCTGGTCGCGCTCCACCTCGAGACCGACGGCCGCCTCGTCACGGAGACCTACGACGCGACGGCGCGGCGGCCGCGACCCCTCCGATCGCTGCGCTGGATGCTGGCGCCGCTTGCCTGGCCCGACGTCGGAGGGCTGTCGAACCGGGTCCGGCGGGTCCTCGCCCGCG
>JBKPNB010000037.1:0-7672 GCA_046732395.1 Actinomycetota bacterium
TCGTCGGGGCGCTGGCGCCGAGCGGCTGGCGCGGGGCCGGCGCGGCGGCCGGCTTCTTCGAGCTGAAGGGCGCCCTCGAGGCGCTCTGCGCCCAGCTCGGGGTCGAGGTCGCGGCCGCGCCGTCGAGCGAGCCATTCCTCCACCCGGGGCGCGCGGCGCGGGTCGAGCTCGCCGGCGAGGGGATCGGCTGGCTCGGCGAGATCCACCCCCGGATCGCCGCCCGCTGGGACCTCCCCGGCGGGGCCGCCTTCGAGGTCGATCTGGCGGCGATCGTCGCCGCGGCGGGCGTCGGCGCCGAGCGCTACGAGGACGTCACCACCTTCCCCGCCCTCTACCAGGACATCGCCGCGGTCGTTCCCGAGGAGGTCCCGGCCGCCCGGGTGCGCGTGGCGGTGCTCGGCGCCGGCGGCGAGCTGCTGCGCTCGGCGCGCGCGTTCGACCTCTACCGCGGCGAGCAGGTCGGCGCGGGGCGCAAGAGCCTTGCGCTCCGCCTCGAGTTTCGCGCTCCGGACCGGACGCTGACCGACGAGGAGGTGGCCCCGCTGCGGGAGGCGATCCGGGCGGCGCTCGCGGAGCTCGGGGGTGCGTTGCGGGAGTGAGCCGGCAGCGAGCAGCGAGCAGCGAGCAGCGAGAGCAGCCGCTCGGCGGTGAGCCCGTCGCGAGCGTGTTGGTCGCTGGAGCCTCCGGATTGGCCGGGGCGCTGGCGGCGGAGCTGGTCTGGCGACACCCGTGGCTCGAGCTCGCCGCCGTCAGCGCACGCTCGGAGGTCGGGGCCCGCCTCGACCGCCTCCACCCGCGGCGCCGGGTCCCGCTCGTCCTCGAGGAGCTCGACCTCGCCGGGCTCGACGATCTCGATGCGGCGATCGTCGGCTACCCACACGGCGCCGCGGCCCCGCTCGTCGCGGAGCTCCGCGGGCTCGGGGCGGTCGTCGTCGACCTCTCGGCGGACTTCCGGCTCCGCGACCTGCCGAGCTACGAGCGCTGGTACGGCCCCCACGGCGACCCCGACCTCCTCGCCGGGGCGGTCTACGGGCTGACCGAGCTCCGCCGCGAGGCGATCCGCGAGGCCGAGCTCGTCGCCAACCCCGGCTGCTATCCGACCGCGGCGCTGCTCGCGCTCGCGCCGCTCGCCGGGGCGGGGCTCGCCGGCGACGTCGTGATCAGCGCCGCCTCGGGGGTGTCGGGGGCGGGGCGCGGCGGCGCCGACTTCGTCGACGTGGCCGAGAACTTCACCGCCTACGGCGTCGATGGTCACCGCCACCTGCCCGAGATCGAGCAGGAGCTACGCGCGCTCGGCGTCGACGGATCGGTCGTTTTCGTGCCGCATCAGCTGCCGATCGATCAGGGGCTACTGGCGAGCTGCTTCGTGACCGCGACCCGGGAGGTCGACGGCGACGAGCTGCGTTCGCTCTACGAGGAGCGCTACGCCGGCGAGGCGTTCGTCGAGGTCGTGGACGCGCCGCCCGGGGTGCGCGACGTCCGCGAGACGAACCTTTGCCGGGTGTTCGCCGCCCCGGCCCGCGACGGCGAGCGCATCGTGGCGCTCGCCGCGATCGACAACCTCTGGAAGGGGGCGGCGGGGCAGGCGGTGCAGAACCTGAATCTGATGCTCGGCCTCGATGAGAGGGTTGGGCTTCTCTGAGCAGGCAGCAAGCAGCAAGCAGCAAGCGGCGCCGGGACCGGGGGCTGCTCGCTGCTCGCTGCCAGCTGCTTGCCGGCGGAGCAGTGCCGTGACGTTCTTCCGCAGCCGTTGGGTGGACCCTCCCCCCGGAGTCGAGGAGCTAGCCCCAGGTCAGCTGGCTCCCGGCTTCCGCGCTGCCGGTGTCGCCTGCGGCCTGAAGGGCGGCGGAGAGGCCGATCTCGGGCTGATCGCCTGCGACGCGCCGGAGGTCGCGTCGGCGATGCTCCTGACCTCGAACGCGGCCGCCGCGGCGCCGATCCGCGTCTGCCGCGAGTGTTGCGAAGCTCGCGCGATCGCCGCCGCGGTCGTCAATTCGGGCAACGCGAACGCGGCGACCGGCGAGCGCGGCCAGCGCGACGCGCTCGCAATGCGCGACGCCGCCGCGGCCGAGCTCGGCCTGCCGCCCGAGCGCGTTGCCGTCGCCGAGACCGGGACGATCGGCGTCCCGCTCGACATCGAGTCGGTGAAGCGCGGCGTCGCCGCCGCGGCCGCGGCGCTCTCCGAGCGCGGGGGGGAGGCGTTCGCCGGCTCGATCCTCACCACCGACCGGGGGCCGAAGCGATGCGCGCTGCGCGCCGGCGCGGTGACCGTCTCCGCTCAGGCAAAGGGGGCGGGGATGATGGAACCCGGTTTCGCGACCCTGCTCTGCTTCGTCCAGACCGACGCCGCGGTTGCGGAACCGGAGCGCGAGCTCCGCGCCGCGGTCGCGGCCTCGTTCGAGCGGATAACGGTCGACGGCCAGCAGTCGACCAACGACATGGTCCTGCTCCAGGCGACCGGCGCCGCCGGCTCGCCGCTGCCCATCGGGCTGCTCGACGCCGTCCTCCGCCAGCTCGCGCTCGAGGTCGTCGCCGACGGCGAGGGGGCGAGCCGGGTGGCCCGGATCGAGGTGACCGAGGCCCGCGACCCGGAGGAGGCAGAGCGGGTCGCGCGGGCGATCGCCAACTCGCCGCTGGTCAAGACCGCGCTCTACGGCCGCGACCCGAACTGGGGTCGGATCGCACAGGCGGCCGGGATGTCGCTCGCGGGCGAGGAGCTGCCCGAGATCGGCGCCGCGCAGATCGAAGCCGACGGGCTCGGCTCGAACGCTCCCGAGGCCGAGATCGCGCTGCGCCTGGGGCGCGGGGCGGCCGCGGCGCATGTCTACTTCTCGGATCTCACCCACGACTACGTGAAACTCAACTCGGAGTACACGACGTGAATAACTCCGCGCCCCGGGTTGAGGTCCTCCTCGAGGCCCTGCCCTACATCAGGGACTTCCACGGCCGCACGATGGTGATCAAGTACGGCGGTTCGGCGATGGGGGAGGAGTCGCTGCGGGAGGCGTTCGCCACCGACGTCGTCCTCCTCAAGTACGTGGGGCTCAATCCCGTCATCGTCCACGGCGGCGGCCCCGACATCACCCGCTACATGGAGCGGTTGGGGATGGAGGTGCGATTCGTCGAGGGGCTGCGGGTCTCGGACCCGGACACGGTCGAGGTGGCGAAGATGGTCCTCCTCGGGAAGGTGAACTCGGACATCGTCCGCCGCCTCAACCGCCACGGCCAGCCGGCGGTCGGCCTCTCGGGCGAGGACGGGAGGCTGTTCGCGATCCGGCCCGCGGCGAACGCCGACGAGGTCGGCTACGTCGGCGAGATCGAGCGGATCGACGTCGAGGTCCTGAACCACATCGCCGCCGACTTCATCCCGGTGATCGCCTCGGCGGGGGCGGATCGCGAGGGCAACGCCTACAACGTCAACGCCGACGCCGCCGCCGGCAAGGTCGCCGCGGCGCTGCCCGCCCACAAGGCGATCTTCCTCACCGACGTCCCGGGCTGGCTCGCGGATCCGGACGACGAATCGTCACTGCGCTCGAAGGCCACCGTCGGCGAGGTCGCGGAGGCGCTCGAGAGCATCGCCGGCGGGATGCGCCCGAAGCTCGCCGCCTGCGTGGAGGCGATCTCTGGCGGCGTCGCCTCCGCCCACATCATCGACGCCCGCCGCCCCCACTCGCTCCTGCTCGAGCTGTTCACCGACGCCGGGATCGGGACGATGGTGACGGCGGAGCGATGAACGGCCCGGAGCGCGTACAGCCGCCCGGCCCGGATCCGCGCCGCGTCCTCGCCGAGTCCCGGGCCGAGCGCGAGGCGGGGGGGCGGTCGGAGCTCGAGCCCTCGCCGAAGCGCCCGGACCGGCGCGCGCTGATCGGTTTCGTCGTCCTCGGGGCCGTCGCCCTCGGGCTCGGCATCGCGCTGGCGCTCGTGATCGCAGCCGGCCCGAAGAAGGTGACGAAGACCGAGACCACGACATCGGTCTCCACCAAGACGCCGACAACGACGACGACGGTAGTGACGACGACGCCGGCGCCAATCACGAGGACGACGGTCACCACCAACGCGACGGTGACCGAGACGACGACCACGGCCGTTACCGAGACGGAGACGGTGCCGGCGCCGCCCGGCGGCGGCGGCGCAGGGGTCGGCGGCGCCGGGGTCGGCGGCGGTGGGAACGGCCAGGGCGGGGGCGACTGAGGATGTCGCTGGCCGAGCTGCGGGCGATCGAGGCGCGCCACGTGATGCCCACCTACGCCAAGGCGCCGGTGGAGTTCGTCCGCGGCGAGTGCTGCCGGCTGTGGGACGCCGACGGCCGCGAGTACCTCGACTTCTTCGCCGGGCTCAGCGTCCATAACGCCGGCCACTGCCATCCGCGGATCGTCGCCGCGATCCGCGAGCAGGCGGGGCGGCTCGCCGGGGTCTCGAACCTCTACTACTCGGCCCCCGCGATCCGGCTCTGTGAGCGGCTGGCGACGGCGAGCCTCGGCGGCAAGGCGTTCCTGACCAACTCCGGCGCCGAGGCAAACGAGTGCGCCGTCAAGCTCGCTCGCAAGCGCGCCCACGCCCGCGGGATCGATCGCCCCGAGATCGTCGTTCTCGACGGCGCCTTCCACGGGCGGACGCTCGGGGCGCTGGCCGCGAGCCCGCGGCTTGCCCGCGACGAGCTCTTCGGCCCGCTGCCGGCCGGCTTCGTGTCGGTCCCGCGCGACGATCCGGAGGCGCTGCGGGAGGCGGTCACGGACCGCACCGCGGCCGTCCTGGTCGAGGCGATCCAGGGCGAGGCGGGCGTCTTTCCGATCGCCGCCGAGGTTCTCGCCGCGGCCCGCGAGGTCTGCGACGAGGCCGGTTCGCTGCTGGTGCTCGACGAGATCCAGACCGGGATGGGGAGGACGGGGTCGCTGTGGGCCTACGAGCAGCTGCCGATCCGGCCGGACGTCATCACCGCCGCCAAGGCGCTCGGCGGCGGCCTTCCGGTCGGCGCCTGCGTCGCCGCTGCGGAGATCGCCGACGTCCTCGCCCCCGGCGACCACGGCTCGACTTTCGGCGGCGGCGCGATCGCCGCCGCCGCGGCGCTGGCGGCGCTCGAGCTGATCGACGACCCCGGGCTGCTGCGACGGGTCCGCGAGCTCGGGGCTCGCCTCGAGGGCGGTCTGGCGCAGATCGACGCCATCGAGGAGGTGCGCGGCAGGGGGTTGATGGTCGGCGTCACCCTCCGCTCGGGCCTCGACGCCTCCGCGGTCCAGTCCCGCTGCCTCGAGGCCGGGTTGGTGGTCAACGTCCCCGGCCCGGGGATGCTTCGGTTCCTGCCGCCGCTGGTGGTGACCCCCGAGGACGTCGATCGGGCACTGGAGGTCCTCGCGCCGGCCGTCGCGTCCTAAACTCGCGCCCGCCATGCACGAGGATCCGACGCGGGTGATGCCGGACCCCGGCGACGAGCCGCCGCGGGGCGGCGGGATAAGCACCGGGATGAAGGCGGCGATCGTCCTGCTGGTTGCGGTCGTGATCGGCCTCGGGGTGGCGCTGGCGGTGATCGCATCGGACAACGGCAGCTCCTCGTCGTCGACCACCGCCACGACGGCCTCCTCCTCGGTCCCGACGACCACGACGACGTCGACGACCGCCCCCACCAGCACCTCGACCTCCACCGCGACCGCGGCGACGACGCCGACGTCATCGACCACCCCGACGACGACGACCACCACCACGACCGCCAGCACCACCACGACGACCGGCTCGACCAGCGGCGGCGGGGGCGGTGGCAGTGGCGGCGTCGGCCCGGGCTGAGGGCCGGCGGCGCGCCCCATCGATGGCCTCCGAGCCGCCGCGCCAGCGGATCGCCTCCTACGAGGCCGACCCGGCCGAGGTCGGGCGCGTGCTGCTGCTCTACTCCGGCGGCCTCGACACGTCGGTGATGCTGCGCTGGATCCAGGAGCGCTACGAGGCCGAGGTGGTGACCCTGACGGTCAATCTCGGCCAGCCCGACGAGGACTGGGAGGTGGTGACCGGCAAGGCGCGCGACCTCGGCGCGCTCGATGCGATCCTCGTCGACGCCCGCGAAGAGTTCGCCCGCGACTACGTCCTGCCGGCGATCAAGGCGAACGCGCTCTACGGCGGCGGCTATCCGCTGTTCACCGCGCTCGGGCGGCCGCTGATCGGCAAGCTCGCCGTCGAGCACGCGCGGGCGACGGGCTGCGATGTCGTCGCCCACGGCTGCACCGGCAAGGGCAACGACCAGGTCCGGATCGAGGCCACCGTCGCCACCCTCGACCCGGAGTTGCGGCTGATCGCCCCGGTGCGCGAGTGGCGGATGGGCCGCGAGGAGGAGGTCGCCTACGCCCGCGAGCACGGGATCCCGGTCAAGGGCGGGAGCGAGGTCCCGCCGTACTCGATCGACGACAACCTCTGGGGCCGGTCCTCGGAGGGCGGGGCGATCGAGGACCTCGCCGAGCCGCCGCGCGAGGATGTCTTCAACCTGGTGACCCGTCCCGAGGAGGCCCCTGACGAGCCCGCGCTGGTCCGAGTGGGATTCGAGTGCGGCTGCCCGGTGTCGCTCGACGGCGAGCGCCTCGAGCTGGTCGCGCTGCTCGAGCGCGCCGGGGAGCTCGGCCGCCGCCACGGGGTCGGGATCGTCGACCACATCGAGGACCGGGTCGTGGGTCTCAAGGTCCGCGACCTCTACGAGGTCCCGGCGGCGGCGATCGTCCTCGCCGCCCACCGCGACCTCGAGAAGCTGGTCTCGACGATCCACCAGAACAACTTCAAGCACACGCTCGAGGAGCGCTGGGCCTATCTCTGCTACGCGGGGCTGTGGTGGGAGCCGCTGCGCGCCGACCTCGACGCCTACATGGACTCGGCGAGCGAACGGGTGACGGGTGAGGTGACGGTGAAGCTCTACAAGGGATCCGCGACCCCGGTCGCGCGCTCCTCTCCCTATGCCCTGTACGACCGGGCGCTCGCCGGCTTCGCCGAGTCCGGCGGTGAGTTCAGCCAGGCGGCGAGCCCGGGGTTCATCGAGCTCTTCACCCTCCAGAGCCGGATCGCGCACCGCCTCCGCGATCGGGTAGAAGGAGAGGGATGACCTCCCAGGCCTACGAGCTGATCGGCCGCATCGTCGTCGCCGCGCTTCGCCTCCGCTACCGGAACCAGCTCCGGATGGCCGCCGGGGTCGGGGTCGCCGCGGTGGTGCTCGGCGGCCTTCTCGCCGCCCGCCGGGTGCCGCCCGAGGGCTAGGTACCTGCAATTCACGTTGCAGCGCCGCACCGGCGGAGTTATGTAAACCAAACGCTCACAGCCGGCTAACCATTCGCTAGCATCGCCCGCCGACCTTCGCCCGGCCGCACCGGCGGCGGGCGCGGACTACCTGGGTCGAATGCGAGACGAAGGCGACAGCCCGACGATCTCCGCGCGCGCGCTCGCTGCAGGCGCCGCGGTCGCCGCCGCGATCGCGCTGCTCGTGGCGCCGGGCGCACGCGCGCAGTCGGTCTCGGAGCTCAACTCGAAGATCGCCTCCGCGAGGTCGCAGGTCGACCAGATCGGCGCCGCGATCCAGGCCAAGACCCAGGAGCTCGCCGTCGCCCGCCAGCAGGCGGCCGCCGCCGCCGCCCGCGAGGCCGAGCTCACCGCGCTGCTTGCCCAGGGCCAGCAGCGCGAGGCAGAGCTCCAGGCGAAGGTCGAGCGC
>JBKPNB010000038.1:0-5778 GCA_046732395.1 Actinomycetota bacterium
GTCCCGCAGCCTCGCCTCGCCGCCCTCGCTGCGCAGCGTCGACTCCAGCACCAGGGAGGAGCCGACGTAGTCGCGCCCGGCAACCGCTGGATTCTCCCCAGCGGGCTCGATCGAGCAATGACCGCCGCGCTCCCAGTCGAGTAGCCGACCGAAGCACGAGGCCGAGTCGAGCCGCGGCACGCAGCACCAGTCGATCGAGCCCTGGCGGGAGACGAGGGCGGCGCCGTGCCCGTCGCCGATCAGGCCGTAGTCCGAGATCGGGGGCTGGCTCGGGGCCCTCGTCTCGCGTCCCATCGCACGAAGGCGGCTACCCCACCCGGACCGGTCGGCAAACGCCAGCCACCTCTCAGGCTCCGCGGACGCGAGCGATCGCCGAACCTGGCGCGTACAATCGATCGAGCGAGGGCTGCACGCGGCCGCCTCGCTCCCGCATCATCGAAGAACCGAGTGGGTCGGGCGCGTTGCCCGTGGACTTCCGGGGACGAAAGAGGTCACGGACCTGTACCCGCAGGACTCAGCTGAATCAGGAGCACGTCGGCTCGTGAGGGGCGGCGAGCTCGAGATCAAGTGCGAGATGAACGCACGGGGCTCCCTCCTGGAGCTCGCCGGCGAGCTCGATCTCGCCGGTGTGGGCGTCCTCAAGGCCGAGCTCGACCGCGCAGCCGACGCCGCCGCCGAGGTCACCGTGGTCGACCTCCAGCGCCTCACATTCATCGATTCGACCGGCCTCTCGGCCCTTTTCTACGCGCTCGAGCGCGCGAAGGCGGAGCGCAGGAGGCTCGTCTTCACCGACAGCTCGCCTGAGGTCGAGCGTACGGTGCGCCTCAGCGGCCTGGATCAGGTCTTGACGCTCGACTCTCAGGCGGCGAAAGCGGAGAGCTAGGCGCAGGTTCGCGGCCGGGGAGGCTTCGCCAGGGGCTCGGGCCTCTAGGAGACGAGCGAGCCGCGGAGCGCCGGCAGGACCTGGCGTCCGTAGACGTCGATCGCCGCGTGCGGGTCGGCGCCGGAGTTGTTGGCGAGCATGATCGTCGTCGCCCCGAGCTTCTCGATCTCGCGGATCCGCTCGGCGTGGGTCGCTGGGTCGGACGAGACGATCGCGGCCTCGCGGAGCTCCTCGTCGGAGATCTCGCGCTCTCCGCGCTCGTACATCTCCTTCGGGCGGTGCCAGTCCTCGGTGTAGAACTCGTCCGGCTGCGCGCCCTTCCAGGGCCGGACCCCCTCGAGGGCGGCGTCGTCGTTGGCGGCCCACGAGAAGTTGGTCTGCACGACGATCTCCCCCGGCTCCTTGCCGGCGTCCTCCGCGCCGCCGCGGTAGGCGTCGATCACCCCCGGCGCCTGCTCGGGGTCGGCGAGGGTCCAGACGCCGTCGCCGAGGCGCCCGGCAATCGCCGCCGCCCGGGCCCCGAATGCCGAGACGTAGATCGGCGGCCGCCGATCGGCGCGGGTGTGGAGGACGGCCTCCCTGGCCTCAACCTGCTCGCCCTCGAAGGTCACCCGCTCCCCGGCGAACAGGCGGTGGATCACCTCGAGCGCCTCCTCGAGCCGGTCGACCTGCTCGGCGACGTCCGGCCACTCCGCCCCGAGCGGGGACTCGTTGAGCGACTCGCCCGAGCCGATCCCGAGGAACGGCCGGCCGGGGAACAGTCGCTCGAGCGTCGTCCAGGCCTGGGCGATCAGGACCGGGTGGTACCGAGGCCCCGGCGGGGTGACGCCGGTGCCGATCGGAATCCGGCTCGTGGCCTGGCCGGCGGCGCCGAGCCAGATCCAGGCGTGGCCGGACTCGCCCGACTCCCACCACGGTTGGAGGTGGTCCGAGCAGGCGAGGCCGTCGAAGCCGGCGGACTCGGCCTCGACGGCCTGGCGGAGCAGGTCGTCGGGCGGGAACTGCTCGTGCGAGCAGAAGTGGAAGTAGCGCATCTCAGCCGTCCTCTTCGTTCGCGGGCTCGTCCTCCCCACTCGGGGTCTGATCGGCGCCCTCCTGCTGGCGGTGCCGGAGGCTCTCCTCGTCGGTCGCCGGATTGCCGAGGGGGCCGTGCGCCTCCCCCGCCCGGCCCTCGTCCGCCTCCTCCTCGGGCGGGCCTTCGTCCGGCGGTCGCGTCGCGCGGGTGTCGCGCTCGTGCTCGCTCACGGCTGCATCCGCTCCTCGGCGGCCTTGTAGCCGACCTGGAGGAAGTCTGCGAGACCGACGGCCGCCATCAGCGAGACGACGAAGCGGGTCACCCGCGGGGCCGCGACCAGGCCGGCGACGAATCCCGCGGCGACCCATTGGGCAAGGCAGAACGGGCAGAGGACGAGCTCGCCGAGGACGTAGCGGACGCCGCCGCCCTTCGGGGACTCCTCGACCTCCCCGGGCGCCGCGTCGTCGGTCCCCTCATGGCTCGTGAGCGGCATCCGCAGCGGCGCGGTCACCTTGTCCTTGGCGATCGCCCGGCTCGTCCGCTGGGTCGCCAGTCCGAGCAGGACGACGTCGGCGAGACCGATCCGCTCGGGCAGGTCCTTGCCGCTCCGCTTCCTCCAGGCGATGAACCCGGCGAGCGCCACCGCGTGAAAGGCGGTCACCCCGGCGTAGGCGAGCTGGCGCCCCGGAACCCGAAAGCCCTCGTCGCCGGAGTCCCTCTCGGCGGCCGGGGTCTCCCGCGCGGTCGCCGCCTCGGGCGGCTGGCGGGTCGCCGTCTCGGTTGCGGGCCTCATTCGTCCTCCTCGTGAATCGACCACGACTCGGCTACCCGACCGCGCCGAGGGGGAATCGCGGCGAATGGGTACGGTGCGGTCATGCGCTACCGGCGGCTCGGGAGATCGGAGATCGAGGTTTCCGAGATCGCGCTCGGCTCCTGGCTCACCTACGGGCACGGGATCGAGCGCGAGCAGACCGAGGCCTGCACCCGGGCCGCGTTCGACGCCGGGATCAACCTCTTCGACACCTCGAACGTCTATGGCGCCGGCGCCGCCGAGGAGGCCTGGGGCGAGATCCTCGCCGAGTTCGACCGCGCCTCGTTCGTGCTGGCGACGAAGCTCTACTTCCCGATGTCGGGAGAGGACGGCGGGCTCGGACGCGAGCAGGTCCACACGCAGCTCGACGCCTCGCTGCGGCGGCTGCGAACCGACTACGTCGACCTCTACCAGTGCCACCGCCCCGACCCCGATACCCCGATCGAGGAGACGATGGAGGCGCTCACCGAGGTGGTCGAGGCCGGCAAGGTGCGGGAGATCGGCTTCTCGGAGTGGACCGTGGAGCAGGTCCGCGCCGGGCTCGAGGTACCGAGCACCCGGGATTGGGCGTCCTCTCAGCCGCAGTACAACATGATCTGGCGGGCGCCCGAGGCGGAGCTGGTCCCCTTCTGCGCCGAGCACGGGATCTCGCAGATCGTCTGGTCCCCGCTCGCGCAGGGGGTGCTGACGGGAAAGTACCGGCCCGGCGAAGAGCCACCGAGCGACTCGCGCGGCGCGAGCGAGGAGATGAGTGTCTCGATCGGACCGTACCTGGCCGACGAGGTGCTGGAGGCGGTCCAGCGCCTTCGGCCGGTCGCCGACGACGCCGGCGTCAGCATGGTCGAGCTCGCGCTTGCCTGGGTCCTCCGCGAGCCGAACGTCGCCGCGGCGATCATCGGCGCCTCGCGGCCCGAGCAGGTCCACGCGAACGCCGCGGCGTCCGGCCTGACGCTCTCCGAGGAAGTGCTGGAGGCGATCGACGAGGCCCTCGGCGCCGTCGTGATCACCGGTGCGCACCTCGCGTACATGGCCAGGGAGGGCGTCAAGCACCGCTAGAGCCCGACCCCACGCGGTGGTAGGTTCGGCGCGGAGGACGGCTGCATCGTGCCGCGCCTGACGGCCGAGAACCGCAAGTGGTGGATCCTCGTCACGATGACGGGCGCGCTGTCGATGATTCTCATCGACGAGACGGTCGTCAGCGTCGCGCTTCCGACGATCGAGCGCGACCTCGGGATGTCGCAGACGGGGCTGCAGTGGGTGGTGAACGCCTACCTGCTCTCCCTCGCCGCCCTGGTCGCCGTCGGGGGCCGCCTCGGCGAGATGCTGGGGCACGGGCGGATCTTCAAGATCGGCGCGATCGTCTTCATCGCGGCCTCCACCGCATGCGGGTTCGCGCAGTCCGAGGCGGTGTTGATCGCCTCGCGCGCCGTTCAGGGCATCGGGGCGGCGCTGATGATCCCGCCCAGCGGCGCGATCGTCATCAACACCTTCAACGTCAACGAGCGCGGGCGGGCGATGGGGATCTATGCCGGGATCTCGATGATCTTCCTTGCGCTCGGGCCGCTCCTCGGCGGGGTCCTCACCCAGGGCGTCACCTGGCGGGCGGTGTTCTGGGTGAACCTGCCGGTCGGGCTCGCGATGCTCGCGCTCGCCCATCTCAGCCTCGAGCCCGACGAGCCGGATGCCAGCGCCAGGCTCGACCTCGGGGGCGCGTTCACGCTCGTGCCCGGCCTGGCGATGGTCGTCCTCGGCCTGATGCAGGCCCAGCGGTGGGGGTGGGGCTCGGCGGCCGTCGTCGCGCTGCTCGCCGTGGGCGCGGTGCTCGTCGTCGCTTTCATCGTCGTCGAGCGGCGCACGAGCGCGCCGCTGATCCAGCTCGGCCTGTTCCGCAGCAGGAACTTCTCGATCGACAACACGGTGCTGGCGCTGGTCCAGTTTGCGCTCACCGGGCTGACCGTGTTCGGCGCGATCTACGTGCAGCAGCTGCTCGGGTTCGGCCCGATTGGGGCGGGGCTCAGCCTGCTGCCGCTGACGGCGCCGCTGCTTGTGCTCGCGCCCCAGGCGGGGAAGCTGTATGACCGCGTCGGACCCCGAGCATTAGTCGGGACCGGCGCCGTTTTGTGCGCGGCCGGCCTCGGCTGGAGTGCCGCGGTCCTCGACAAGTTCTTCTATCCCTGGCTCCTTCCGGGCTACGTGGCGATGGGGATCGGCCTCGCGCTGGTGATGACGCCTGCGTCGACCGACGCCATGAACACCGCCGCCGCGCGGTTCCGCGGCGAGGCCTCGGGGGTTATGCAGACGATGCGGCAGATCGGCGGCACGGTCGGCCTCGCGGTGATGGGGACGATCGTGGCCACGGTGCAGTCCAGCAAGCTCACGAGCCTGACCGCCTCGATCCAGGCACCGCGGGCGCAGAAGGCGGAGCTCGGCCGGCGGCTGGCCGAGGCTCATGGGGATCCGGGCGCGATCACGGGCGTCGCCCCGCAGCTCGT
The DNA here is from genome assembly GCA_046732395.1 of Actinomycetota bacterium. GTDB lineage: Bacteria > Actinomycetota > Thermoleophilia > Solirubrobacterales > 70-9 > JAWVFM01. The sequence continues at coordinate 5,202 of JBKPNB010000038.1, forward strand.
CGATGCCACCAAGAACGCGCTCGCATCCGGTATCAGCTCGTCGTATTGGGTCGGCGCCGCGACGCTCCTGGACGGCGGCCTCCTCGCCTGGGGGCTGCTCCGGCGCGTCCGCGCCGCGGACGCCGAGGCACCGGCCGTGAAGCCGCCGGTGACGCCCGGCGCGCACCCGGCGCTCGGGGCGGCCGGGAAGTAGCACGGGCCTCGCCGGAGCCATTCCGGGAACCAGCGCGACCGGGGAGGCGTAGACGCAGAAGGTGGTGGTCCGGCCGCTCAACGATCCGTCGCTCGCCGACGCCGAGCTGGTGGACCGCGCGAAGCGTGGAGACGTGGCCGCATACGAACAACTCGTCGAGCGCTACCAGCAGCCGGTCTTCCGCGCCGCCTATCTCGTTACCCGCTCGGCCGCCGACGCGCAGGAGGCGGCGCAGGACGCGTTCGTCAAGGCTCACGCCGCGCTCGGCCGGTTTCGGTCCGGAGCTCCGCTTCGACCGTGGCTGATGCGGATTGCGATCAACGAGGGGCGAAACCGGCGGCGCGCTGCCGGACGGCGCGAGGCGCTCGCCGCCCGGGCGGCGGC
>JBKPNB010000039.1:0-4401 GCA_046732395.1 Actinomycetota bacterium
GAGCCAAGCGTGCTCGACGGAAGCTGGACTCCGCCAGGAGTACGGCGGGCTTGAGTCGGGTTCAAATACCGTCCGGTTAGGGCGACTGGGACGCCTCGATCACTTCGCGGTCTCGGTCCAGCTGGGCCACGCAGGACGGCGCGCCCCTCGTTATGTCCCGCTACGGACACCCCTCCCTCCGCACCGGCCCGCAGGGGCACGCGACCGAGCCCGATTGCGGGGGCCAGGGACGCCTGGCCCCACCGGCGCCCCCCGAGCACAGCCCGGTTGACTCCGCCATTCCGGAGGGTTTAGGGTCGAATCCGCAGGGAGCTCCCGCCACGGAGATCGTCATGAGCAGTAGCGAGCCGAACGAAATCGGGCCAGCGCCGGTTACCAGAAGAAGCTTCCTCGCGAGGATCGGGCTCGGCGCGGGAGCGCTGGCCCTCGGCGGCAGTGTGGGGCAGATGGGCGAACTGCTCGCACCACCCGCCGCGCGGAGCGCGACCGCGACCACGAGCCCCACAACGTTCGGACGAATGTTCCCGAACCTTCCTCCCTTCGCGGACGCCACGAACAAGGTGAAGTCGGCGCTCACCGACCTCGGGAAGCCCGGTGGGATCCTCGACGCGAAGGACAACCTGGCCGCTGGGCCAGTGCTCCTGATCACGGATCCGAGCCTCAGCGCGAACAACCCGAACAACGCCACGCACACCGCGGGGACGCATTTCTTCGGCCAATTCGTTGATCACGACATCACCTTCGACACGACCTCGAAACTGGGCGTTCCGACCGAGCCGACGAGCGCGCCGAACTCGCGCTCGCCCTCGCTCGACATCGACGCCTTGTACGGCGGGGGGCCGGTTGGCTCCCCACAGCTCTACGACTCGAGCGACCCCGCCAAGCTCAAGATCGAATCGGGCGGCATCTTCGAAGACCTCCCGCGGACGGGCGATGGCACCGCCATCATCGGCGATCCGCGCAACGACGAGAACCTGATGATCGCCGGACTGCACGCCGCGTTCATTCTCTTCCACAACCACGCGGTCGAGTCCGTGCGCGCCCAGAGTCCCGGGGCGAGCGTCGAAGGCGCATTCGCGGAGGCCCGACGCCTGACGACGTGGCATTACCACTGGCTCGTCTTGCACGAGTTCCTGCCGCTGTTCGTGGGGCAGGCGATGGTCGACGACATCCTCGCGAACGGCCGCCGCTTCTACCGCCCGGCGCTGGGGCAGGCGTTCATGCCGGTCGAGTTCCAGGGGGCCTCCTACCGCTTCGGCCACAGCATGGTGCGGCCTTCCTACCGCGCGAATCTCAAGGGCGACAACGGCGGTCCGTTCTTCGGAATGATCTTCGATCCCGCCGGGGACGACCAAGCCGATCCGGTCGATCTCCGCGGCGGCGCCCGAGCGCCGCGCCGGTTCATCGGCTGGCAGACGTTCTTCGATTTCGGCGACGGGGAGGTGAAGCCGAACAAGCAGGTGGACACGCACATCTCGACGCCGTTGTTCAACCTGCCGCTGGCCGCCATCGCGAGCCACGACCAGCCCCAGGTCCTCCCGCAGCGCAACCTGTTGCGTCAGCTCACCTGGAGCCTCCCCTCGGGACAGGCGATCGCCGCTCAGATGGGCGTAAGCGCGCTCTCGGAGGATGACCTCCACGAGCTCAAGCAGTACCAGCTCGCGAAGAGCACGCCCCTCTGGTACTACGTGTTGAAGGAGGCGGAGCTGAGAGCGGACGGACTCCACCTCGGGCCCGTCGGAGGCCGCATCGTCGGCGAGGTGCTGATCGGCCTTATGCAGAGCGACCCGGGGTCATATCTCGTCGCGAAGCCGAAATGGAAGCCGACCCTCGGTCCCAAACCCGGCAGCTTCCGGATGGTCGATTTTCTTCGCTTTGCAGGTGTGGACCCGGCGAGCCGCCACACGGCCCAACCGAACTTCGCCTAGGCCTCGAGCACGCACATGGCTTCCTGCGCCTCGGCACTCCGGCGAGGCGGCGGGTCAGTTCGGCTCGTCGCGGGGGCGGGGCGCTCAACTGCGCGCCTTGCGGCGGACTGGACGCCCGAGCGGGTCTCTCGTCCGTGCGCGGCTGGCCGCCGAATCGTCCCCAGGGTCTGCGCAGGGTCCCCTTGCGGCCGCTAACTTGGCCTGCCGGTGGCGAACTCAGCGATCGAGACACGCGGTCTGAGGAAGTCGTACGGCGACGTCAAAGCGCTCTGCGGTGTCGACTTGGACGTCCCGAGCGGGACCGTCTATGGCTTGCTCGGTCCCAACGGTGCCGGGAAGACGACCGCGGTGCGGATCCTGACGACGCTGCTCCCGCCCGACGGGGGCAGCGCCCGGGTCGCCGGGCTGGACGTCGTCGGCGACGCGAGCGGTTCTTTGGTGCCTCGGGCTGATCGCCCTGTTCGGGACGCTGGCGGTCGCCCGCTACCGTCGGGCTGTGGCGAGCTGAGGCGAGAGCTCAGCTCGTTCCAAGGCATTCTCCAGTCGCCCCCCGGCGTCGGTGCGGCGAACCTCGTCGGTGGTGCGGGCGTTGCCCCGCGGTGCGCGTGATCTCGCGCCGGTGCGGGCTAGGATGGCGCACCGAGGGGTCAGACCGGAGACGAGGAGGAAGCGATGGCAGACGCCGCGATTCACGTGCTCCCCGAGGGCATTGGTCGGGAGCAGTACGACGCAGTCAACGAGAAGCTGAATGCTCAGGACGATCCGCCCCCGGGGCTCATCTTCCATGCCGCCGGAGAAGGGGACGATGGCCGCTGGCGGATCATCGAGGTCTGGGAGTCGCGTGCTCAGTACGACCGGTTCAACGAGGAGCGCCTCACCCCCGCAATCGCCGAGGTGAGCGGGATGCCCCCGGAGGAGATCCCAGAAGCCGAGCACACCTGGTTCGCCGCCCGCACACTGGTCCCGCAGTAGCGGTCCCCGGACCGTCGCAGCGCGGTCCGAACCCGGAGCCCCGATGAGCGCGCTCCTCTAGCGGGCGCCGACGATCTCTTCGACGCCCTCGAGGAAGCGAGCGACCTCGTCCGCGTTGTTGTAGAGGACGATGCTGGCGCGAACGGCGCCGCCGGATTCGTCGAGACCGAAGCGGCGCATCAGCTCGTAGGCGTAGTTGTCGCCGGCCCACACGGCGATCCGCCTCTCCGCCAGCGCCTCGACCACCGCTTCCGGCCTCTTCCCGTCCACGGTGAACGAGACCGTCGGCGTCCGCCGCCGAGGCGCCCCCAGGATCGTGACCCCGCCGATCGTGCCCAGCCCCTCGACCATCTGCGCGAGCAGGGCCTCCAGCGAGTGCTCGATCGCCGCGAGCGATGCGACCAGCCGCTCCCGCCGCGAGCCTTCCGCGTCGGTGAGGTTCGCGAGCCAGTCGATCGCCGCCCGAACGCCGGCCAGCAGCTCGAACGGCGCGGTGCCGCGCTCGAACCGCAGCGGCACCCTCGAGGGAGAGGGGACGAGTTTGTCGGGATGGAGGGAGTCGAGCAGGGCCGGATCGGCGACCACGGCTCCGGCGTGTGGGCCGCAGAACTTGTAGCTCGAGCAGGCGTAGAAGTCGGCGCCGATCGCGCGGACGTCGGTCGGCACATGCGGCGTCGCGTGGACGCCGTCGATGTAGGTGAGGGCGCGCGCGTCATGGGCTCGCTCACTGATCGCCGCGACGTCGGGTCGCGTCCCGATCGCATTCGACGCGGCGGTCACCGCGACGAGCCTCGTCCGCTCGCTCAACACGGCCTCGACCGCCGAGACGGGAAGCTCCCCGGACTCGGGGTCGAAGTCTGCGACCCTGACCGTCGCGCCCGCCCGTTCGGCCGCGATCCGCCACGGCCGAATGTTCGCGTCGTGATCCAAGGACGTGATCACGATCTCGTCCCCGCGCCCCCATGACTTCGCCAGCGCGTTCGCGATGCGAAAGGTCAACGCCGTCATGCTCGGCCCGAGGACGACGCCGTCGGCGACCCCACCGACGAGATCGGCCACGGCTGCCCGCGCCTCGCTCACCGTCTCGGTGCTGATCCGACTGGCGGCGAAGGCGCCGCCCACGTTGGACATCGCCGAGCGCATGGCCTCCGCGACGGCCGCGATCACCGCCTCGGGCACCTGGGTCCCGGCGGCTCCGTCCAATGCCACCTCGTCGCCGTTGAGCGCCGGGATCTGGGCGCGAATCTCGGCATTCGAGGCGAGCGCGTATGTGCGAGGGGACGCCACGTTCATCGGACGGGCCCACCTTAGGCGGCCGGGCCACCACGCGCCGCCCGGGCGGATCAGCCGTCGAGCGCCGCCAGCGTGATGGCGAGCGCGATCTCGGCCCGCGGCTGCACCGACTCGACGAGGACGTGCTCGCCGGGGCTGTGCGCGGCGCCCCCGCGCGGACCGAGCCCGTCGACGGTCAGCGCGATCGCCGGCGCGAAGTGGCTGGCAT
>JBKPNB010000040.1:0-6630 GCA_046732395.1 Actinomycetota bacterium
GCTCGACTATCCGCGCTCGCGCCCGCTCGATGAGACCTGGCACAACCTCGAGGCGAGCGTCCGCGCCACCGACGCCGACTGGTCGCCGCCGCCCGAGGTCGCCGAGGGCGACGGCGCGCTCGTCTACGTCAGCCTCGGCTCGCTCGGGTCCGGCGACGTGCCGCTGATGGAGCGGCTCATCGAGGCGCTCGGGCGAACGCCGCATCGCTACGTCGTCTCGACCGGCCCCCAGCACGCCGAGTACGAGCTCGCCGACAACATGGTCGGCGCCGAGTTCCTGCCCCAGGTCTCGGTGCTGCCGCACGTCGACCTGGTGATCACCCACGGCGGCAACAACACCGTCACCGAGAGCGTCCGGTTCGGGAAGCCGATGATCGTCCTGCCGCTGTTCTGGGACCAGCACGACAACGCCCAGCGCGTCGCCGAGACCGGGCTCGGGGTGAGGCTTCCGACCTACTCGTTCACCGACGAGGAGATCGCGGGCGCGATCGACCGCCTGCTCGCCGACCGGGCGCTGGCCGGCCGGCTGGGGGAGATCTCGGCTCGGCTCGCGGCGAGCCCCGGCACCGAGCGCGCCGCCGACCTGATCGAGGGGATCGCAGGCGGATGACGGCCCGGACGTCGGCCTCAGCGCAGCGGGCCGCGGATGAAGATGTCCGAGTTGAGGTTCGTGTCGCCCGGGACGAGGTTGCTGGCGGGCGAGGAAAAGGCGACGAAACGCCCGTCGGCGGAAACCGCGGGCGGCGCCAATGGGGGCCTGTTCGCCTGGTGCCCGGTCGAGCTGACATCGATCCGCACGGTCCTCCCGCTGTGCTCATCGCGGAGGAAGACGTCGGCGACGTGGTTGGTATCGCCCCTTACGAGGTTCGACGCCCCGGAGACGAAGGCGATGAACCCTCCATGGTTGGAGAGTGAGGCGAAGCGGCTGTCGCCATTTCCCTGCTTGCCTTGCGAGCTGACGCTGATCCGCTTCGTCCTGTGGCCCTTGAGGTCGCGCCGGAAGACGTCCCAGGCCTTATTGGTGTCATGCGCAACGAGGTTCGAGGCCTTCGACTCGAACGCGACGTAGCGCCCGTCGCCGGAGATCGAGGGATTATGGCTCGCGCCGTTCGCGGCCTTGGCCGCGGAATTCACGCTGGCGAGCGTGGTCTTGTGCCTCCTCAGGTCGCGGACGAAGATGTTCCAGCGGCCCTTCTTGGCGCCCGGCGCGAGGTTCGACGCATTCGACTCGAAGGCGACGTAGCGACCGCCGGCGGAGATCGAGGGGTGGTGGCAGAGTCCGTTTCCAGGCTTGCCGGCGGAGTTCACGTTCACCTGCCGCGTCCGCCCGGTCTTCATGTCACGGACGAACTCGTTGCGACCCACGCGCGGCGTTAGTGGCGTCAGATCCGGTGCGTCGGAGCTGAACGCGACGAAGCGGCCGCCGGCCGAGATCGAGGGGCTCGCGCTGAAGCCACCGGCCGGCTGCCCGGCCGTGTTCTGGCTGACGAGCTCGGTCTCGCCGGTCCGTAGGTCCGCGAGGAAGACGTTTTCGTCGAAGTCGAAGGCGGAGTAGGCGACGAAGCGTCCGTCTGCGGAGATCGAGGGCTGAAATCCGGAGGAGGAGACGAGCCGGGTGGTGGCGGTCTTCCGGTCGCGGACGAAGCTGCCCGCGGCATTCGGGAGCGGCGTAACGTCCGACTGGAACGCGACGAAGCGGCCGTCGCTCGAGACCGAGGGCAAGGAGCTGGGGCCGATTACCTGCTCTCCGGCCGGGTTGAGGCTGATGAGCGTCGTCTTCGCGCGCGCCGCCAAGGCGGTCGGCACGCCGCCGAGGACCAGTGCCAGTGAGCCGGCCGCCGCGAGGAAAAGACCAAGGGCCCTACGTCGGGCGGGATGGTTCGGCGAGATCTGCATGCAATCCCTACGGCGGTCGCCCTTCGTGACCTTACCGCGCGCCGAGCGGCGGTTCAGCCCGGCGCCGCGAACGCCGGCCAGAGGGTGTCGACGACGCGCTCGGGCCAGCCGCGGCCGGGGCGGCCGATCGCCAGGTAGTGGGCGAGGAAGCTCCCCATCAGGGCATTCGCGGCCAGGCGGACATCGAGGTCTTCGCGGACCACGCCTCGCTCCTTGCCGCGCTCGAAGGCGTCGGCGATCTGCCCGAACCGTGGCGCCAGCATCCGCTCCCGGAACTGCCCGAGCAGCTCGGGGTGCTCGCGCTCCTCGACCAGCAGCGTCCCCGACAGCGAGACGTCGAAGGTGCGGCGAGCGAGCTCGAGGTGGGTGATGAGGTCCTTGCGGGTGTCGCCGCTATCCGGGGCCGGGACCCGCGCGCGCATGAACTCGATCGCCGCCAGCACCAGCTCCGTCTTGTCGCGGTAGCGGCGGTAGATCGCAGGCCGGCCGACGCCGGCCTCCTCGGCGATGCCGGCGATCGACATCCGCGCGAATCCCTCGTCGTGGAGGAGGCGCACCGCCGCCTTCAGGATCGCCTCGTCGACCGACTCGTCGCGCGGCCTGCCGCCGCCACGCTGGGCGGCGGCAGGCGACGGAGCGGCGGTCTGGCTCGAGCGGCGCGCCATCGGCGGCAGTCTCGCAGAGCGCCGCGGTTTCTCACTGGACCGCCGAGCGGCTGAAGACGCGGATCGAAACCGCGGTCATCGCCGCCGCGAACAGCGCCACGACGCCGAGGCTGAGCGCGGCCATCGCCGTCGGGTCGCCCATCCCCCAGATGGCGTGCAGGCCGCTGCCGCTCGGGTCGACCCCGAGCCCCCAGCGGACCACGGCGAGGACGTGGGTCAGAGGCAGCACCTTCGCGAACGCCGTCAGCGCGCCGGGCAGCGCCGCGATCGGGAACAGCGAGCCGGCGAAGAACCAGGGCACGATCGCGATCGCCGGGACCGCGCCGATGTACTCCTCCTGCTTGCCGATCCGGCTCGCGAGCGTCTCGGCGATCCCGTACATCCCGATCGCGAACAACGACGTGGCGCCGATGAACCACAGCACGCCGCTGCCGCTCGCAGGGAAGTCGGCCCCGCGAAGCGCCGCGGCGACGATCAGCACCGCGATCTGGAGCGCGGTGATCGCCAGCGCCACCGTGAGGTTCGAGAGCACGAGCAGCGAGCGCCGGATCGGCGCCGCGAGCAGCTCGCGCCGGGCGCCCGCCTGGCGGTCGACGATCACGCCGAGCCCGGCGAACATCGTGTTGAGCGGGATCAGCAGGCCGACCGTCCCGAGCGCGACGAACGAGACGTAGTCGACGCCGGGCGTGAAGCCGCCGACCACCTGGTTCAGGCGGGGGCGATCACCAGCGCGAACAGGACCGGCGTGATCAGCGGGACGATGATCTCCCGCGGGGTGTGGGCGCTGAGCGCAAACCGGCGCCGCGCCAGGGTCGAGAGTGCGGTGTAGGCGGACATGGACTTCTCCTTTCCGGATTGGTGCGGGGGTCAGGCGGCCTCGGCGAGCCGGTCGCCGGTGAGCCGCAGGTAGACGTCGTCGAGGGTCGGCTGCCTGGTGCTGATCGCGGTCGTCGGCAGCCCGAGGTCGCCGATCGCCGCGACCGCGCGCCCGGCGGCGCCGTCGTGGAGCGGAACGGTGAGCGTCGAGCCGACCGTGAACGCGTCCTCGCCGGCGATCCCGCGGGAGCGAAGCGAGGCGAGCGCCGGTCCCGGGTCGCCGTCGACCCGAAGCTCGACGATCTCCCGGCCGAGGGTGGCGAGCAGCGCCGCCGGGGTGTCGAGGGCGACGATCCTCCCGTAGTGGATGACCGCGACGCGATCGCAGAGTCGCTCGGCCTCGTCGAGGTAGTGGGTGGTGAGGAGGATCGTCATCCCGCTCCGCGATCGCAGCCCGGCGATCAGGTCGAGGAGCTCGGCCCGGATTCGCGGATCGAGGCCGACGGTCGGCTCGTCGAGGAACAGGACGCGGGGCTCGGAGACGAGCGCCCGGGCGATCTCGAGCCGCCGCCGCTCGCCGCCGCTGTAGGTCTCGACCGGCCGGTCGAGGATGTCGGCGAGGCCGACGGCTGCGGCGAGGTCGGCGATCCGCATCCGCGCCGCCGCGGACTCGACGCCCCATAGGCGCGCGTGGATGTCGAGGTTGCGCCGCCCGCTCAGCGCCCGGTCGAGGACCGTGTCCTGGAAGACGACGCTGGCGACGCCCCGGGCCGCGAGCGGCTCGGTGGCGACGTCGAAGCCGGCGAGGCGGGCGCTGCCGCCGCTGGGGGCGATCGTGGTGGTCAGCATCCCGACCGTCGTCGACTTGCCGGCGCCGTTCGGGCCCAGAAGGCCGAAGACCTCGCCGGCGGGAACCTCGAAGTCGATGCCCTTGACGGCTTCGACGCCGCCGAGGTAGGTCTTGCGGAGGCCGCTGACCTCGATCGCCGGACGTCGGATTGAGGTGGGGGTGGATCGGGTGCTCATGGAAGCTCCTTTCGGAGGAGGTTTGGGCCGTTCTGGGCGTTAGTTACGTTACGGGCACGTACCGTTACATTAAAGCAACGTAATTTTGCGGGGCCGGGCCTGCCAGACTTCTCCGATGCCCGATCGCGAGCAGCGGGGTCCGACCCGGAGCCGGGGTGCGCGCACGCTGCGGCTCGGGCGGGTGGCGGCCGGGGGCGCGGTGCGCTGGGCGAGCGACCGCGTCGACGGGCGCGGCACGGATTTCGACCGGCGCCGGCGCCGCGGCGATCGGCTGGTGGCGACGATCGACTCTCTCGTCGATCAGCTGGCGACGATGCGCGGGGCGGCGATGAAGGCCGGTCAGGTCCTCTCCACGGTCGAGTTCCCCGGGCTCGACCCCGACCAGGCCGCCCACCTCCAGGAGCGCCTCGCCTCGCTCCGCGACAACGTCCCGGCGGTCGGCTGGACGCAGATGAGGAAGGTGATCGCCGGCGAGTGGGGGGAGGACCCCGAGCGCGTCCTCGCCGCGATCGACCCCGAGCCGGCCGCGGCGGCGAGCATCGGCCAGGTCTATCGCGGCCGGAGGATGGACGGCACCGAGGTGGCGGTCAAGGTCCAGTACCCGGGGATCGCCGAGGCGGTCGAGTCGGACATGCGGAACGTGCGGATGCTGGCGCCGCTGCTGCGCCGGCTGATGCCCGGCCTCGACGTGAAGCCGGTGCTGGCTGAGGTCAGCGAGCGGGTCTCCGCCGAGTGCGACTACGAGCTCGAGGCGGCGAGCCACCGCCGCCTCGCGCGGTTCTGGCGCGGCCACCCCTTCATCGCCGTGCCGGCGGTCGACACCGGGCTCAGCCGCCGCCGGGTGCTGGTCTCGGAATGGGCCGACGGCATCGACTTCGCGGCGGTCGGCCGCGAGCCCGATCCGGTCCGCGACCGCTACGCGGAGATCGTCTACCGGTTCTTCTACGGGACGCTCGGCGAGCTCGACGTGGCGCTCGGCGACCCCCACCCGGGCAACTACCTGCTCTGCGCCGATGGGCGGGTGGCGTTCGTCGACTTCGGCATGCTGCGCGACCTTCCCCGCGGCTACCTGGCCCGGGAGGCGGTGATCTTCGCCGCGATCCGCGAGCGCGACGAGCGGGCGCTGGTCGAGGCGATGCGCGGGCTCGGCTACCTGCGCGGCGACGTCGAGTGGAACGGCGGGCTGCTGCTCGAGCACATGCGCGCGATCTCCTGGTGGCTCGAGGACTCGAAGCCGCTCCGCCTCGCCCCGGAGGACGTCTGGAGGGGGAGCGAGGCGCTGCGAGCGGAGCGCCGGGGCGAGCTGATCCGACAGCTCCGAAGCATGACCCTGCCGCCCGAGGCGCTACTCCTGCGGCGGATGGAGGGCGTCCTCTTCCAGGTCGCGGCGACGCTCCGCGCCGAGGCGCGCTGGGGGGCGCTGATGCGCGAGCTGGTCGAGGGCGGCGAGCCGGTCGGCGAGCTCGGGCACGAGCATGCCGAATGGCTCGCGGCGCGCGGGCTGCGGCCGAGCGTCGGATAACCGAACCCCGGCCCGCCGGTTGAGCGCCGCGAGGTCGGCGGGGGTCCCCCCTGGGAGCGGGCACGGGGCGGTGAGAGATTCCCGGTCGATTCGCACCCCCAAGGGAGGAGAAACTCCATGTTCAACCCGCTTCGTCACCCCATCAAGCTCTTGCCGGCGCTCGCCGCGACGGCGGCCGTCGCGGCCGCCGCGGCACCCGCGGCGTCGGCCGCGGGCACCACCTACTGCGTAAACGACCCTTCCTGCGGGGGTACCGTGGAGCCGACCCTGCAGCGGGCGCTCAACAAGGCCCGCAACCACCTGGGAGACGACACCGTCCAGATCGGCGCCGGGAGGTACTCGCGGGCCGGTGGCTTCCGTTCGCCCACGGCGCCGTGACGCTGCCCGTGGCGTCGCCGTCGAACACCGGCGTGTCGAGCGGGGGCGCAACCGCGCTGACCCGGACGACGGTCAAGGCCAATATCGCCTTCGAGAACACGAGCAGCCTTGGCCTCTCGACGCTCAACCGTAATCTCGAGCTAATCATGCACCCTCACCCAGGCCCCTGCCGGGGAATTTCAGCCGAGCAGCTCGGCGAGGGCGTCGCCCGAGAGCTCGGCCTTCGGCAGGAACCCGCGGGCCCCGCAGCGGACCGCTCGATCGCCGTAGTCGGCGGCGTCGTGCGTGGAGGTGAGGACGACGGCCGGCGAATCGCGCTCCTGGGCG
>JBKPNB010000041.1:0-15192 GCA_046732395.1 Actinomycetota bacterium
CCCCTGGCTCGGGCCCCTCCTGGAGCGTTCGCCGCGGCGCCAGTGGCCCGACCCGGCGCCAGAGGGCGAAGCTCGGGGTGCGGCGGACGAGCCGCAGCCACGGCGGCGGCCCGCTGGCGAAGCCGCCGCGAGTGGTGATGACGTACGGGAAGCGGTGGAGCTTGGGGGCGGTGACGGAATCGAAGTCGAACTTCTGGAAGACGTCGTGGAGGCGGAGGTTCGGGCGGACGTAGAAGTTGTCGTAGAAGTTGCGGACAGCGACGAACGGCCGCGAGCCGCGCAGGTCGTACTGGACGAAGTCGTCGCGGCCGAGGAAGAGGACGCGCTTGCCGGCGATCTGCGGCCGGAACCTCGCCAGCTCCGAGGCGTGGTCGGTGGGACCTACCGGCGCCTCGCGGAGGACGAGGAAGCTCGACGCGGCCGCCGCGAGCGCGAGCGCCGAGGCGAGCGCGAGCCGCACCCGGCCGGCGTCGAGGAGACCGCCGACCGAGATCAGCATCACCAGGGGCGCGGCGATCGCAAGCGCCTTCGCCGAGGTATAGACGGTGCCGAGGGCGAGCGCCCCGAGGTAGATCACGATCGCCGCGGCGAGCGCCGCGGGCACGCCGAGCCCGCGGCGGGCGAGCCAGCGGGGGAGGGCGACCATGAAGGCGACGGCGGCGAGCGCGGCGCCGACGTAGAAGACGATCGGGTGCGAGCTGTCGGCGGCGGCGAGCCGGAACTCGCTCGTCGGCCAGACACCGAGCGCCTCGAGCGGGGAGAGCTCGTGGCGGAGGTTCCCGAGCCCGCCGCTGATCGTCGACGAGCGGAAGGCGCGAAAGCCGGTGAAGTCGACGAGGCGCGCCCACTCCGGAGCAGTGAGGACGAGGAGGATCGCGACGGCGGCCAGGACCGCGGCGCCGGTCCTGGCGCGGACGAAACCTACATTCGCCCCGTATAGCGGGGTGAACGTAGGACTCGCCCGTCGCGGTCTCGCCGAGCTCGCCCTGGACCGCCCCCCTCTCCACCCGGCCCCGATGACCAGCCTCACGAGCACCGCATACGCCACGGCCGCCCCGACCAGCCACGCCAACCCAGGGAAGCTGTACGCGTAGACCGACCCGGCCGCGAGCACCCCCAGGGGGAGCGCCGAGCGGGCGTCCCGCGCCGAGTGCAGGAGCAGCGCGAAGCCGAGCACCAGGAGCGCCTCGATCGGCTCCTTGAACGCCTCCTGCGCCAGGTAGGCGGCGCCGAGGTAGGCGAGCGCCACCAGGGCGCCGCCCACCGCCCGCCGCACGCCGCGGAGGTCGGCGAGGACGCCGGCGGCGAGCGCGGCGACCAGCACCGGCAGCGCGAGCGTGAGGCCGGCGAAGGTGTCGACGAGACCGCTGCCGAGGATCTGTGAGATCCCGTCGACGAGCGCGTGCGGGCCGACCGGGTAGCCGTCGCTCACCAGCGCCGGCATCGGCCCCGAGTGCGAGCCGAGCCAGTCGGCGATCAGCAGGTGGTAGGCCATGTCGTCGTTGACGAGGCCGACGCCGAGGATCCCGATCCGCCCGGCGGCGATGAACGGAAGCGAGGCGCCGATCAGCGCCAGGGCCGCGGCCGGTCCGGCGACTCCGACCGCCGTCACGAATCCGACCGCGCCGCCGCTCAGATAGAGCCAGACGAGCGCCACCGCGACCGCGGCGCCGAGCGCGATCGCCGCCGCCTGGCCGTGCCCCGGCAGCTTGATCGCGATGCCGGCCACGACGAGCAGCGCCGCCAGGCCGACCGGGGCGGACAGCCAGCTGAACTCGCGCCGTCCGCCGATCGACAGGATCGCCTGGCCGACGACGACCGCCGCGAGGCACAGCACCGCCACCGTTCCGTAGGCGCCGATCAAGAGCCACCCACCAGGGCGGCGATGCTAGATGAGTGATTCCCAATCCACGCACGCCCGGATGACGCTCCTGCCCTTCGCATATCTTCGTCCTCGGGTCCTCGTGTGCTCACGAGCACACGTCGGACCCTGCGTCCTCGATCTGCTCGATCAGGAGCGCCCCCGGGCGCACGGCGATTGGGAATCAATCATCTAGTGACGGGAACGGATCAGCCGGTGACGAAGGCGCCGGCCGCGGGGCGGACGAGGTCCCGTTCGACGAGCAGCTCGGCGACCTGGACCGCGTTCGTCGCTGCCCCCTTGCGGAGGTTGTCCGCGACCACCCAGAGGTTGAGCGACCGCTCGTCGGAGGGATCGCGCCGGATCCGGCCGACGAGCACATCGTCGCGCCCCGCGGCGTCGCTCGCCAGCGGGTAGATCCCCTCGCTGGGGGAGTCGACGATCGTCACCCCCGGCGCGGTGGCGAGGAGCTCGCGGCACTCCGGGGGGTCGAGCTCGCGCCTCGTGCGGACATTGACCGACTCGGACTCCCCCATCAGCACCGGGACGCGGACACACGTCGCCGAGATGCGGATCTCGTCCTCGGCGACGCCGAGGATCTTCCGCGTCTCGGCCATCATCTTGCGCTCCTCGGTCGTGTAGTCGTCGCCGCCCTTGAACGTCTCGACCTGGGGGATCACGTTGAACCCGATCCGGTGCGGGTAGACCTCGGCCGCCGGTGGGTCGGACTCGTGGAGCATCGCGTGCGCCTGCGCGCGCAGCTCCTCCATCGCCCGCCGGCCGGTTCCCGAGACCGCCTGGTAGGTGGAGACGACGATCCGCTCGATCCCGACCGCGCGGTGGATCGGCGCCAGCGCGACCGCCATCTGCATCGTCGAGCAGTTCGGGTTGGCGACGATCCCCCGGTGCCCGTCGAGCGCCTCGGGGTTCACCTCGGCGACGACCAGGGGGACGTCGTCGTGCATCCGCCAGTAGCTCGTGTTGTCGACGACGACCGCCCCCGCGTCGACGAAGCGGGGCGCCCACTCCGCGCTTACCGCGCCGCCGGCCGAGGCCAGGACCAGGTCGAAGCCGGCGATCGAGTCGGCCTCGAGGGCCCGGCACCGAAGCGCCGAGCCCGCGAAGCCGACCTCGGTCCCCGCCGAGCGCTCGGAGGCGAACGCCACCACCTCGTCGGCCGGGAACCCACGCTCCGCGAGCACGTCGAGGATCGTCGACCCCACCGCCCCAGTGGCGCCGAGAACCCCGACCCTCACGCCGAATCTCCTGCGGCGGCTTCGCCGCCTGACACGCCTGTTTCGGTGCTGAAGCACCTCATGACGCGACCGTCGGCCGGTGCTCCTCGCCCGCCGGCGTCTCCTCCACCACCGCGTCGGCGCCGAGCTCGAACGCCGCGTGGAGCGCGGTCACCGCCTCGGGCACCGCCTCCGCGGCGATCACGCACGAGATCTTGATCGGCGATGTGGCGATCATCTCGATGTTGATGCCGGCCTCGCCGAGCACCTTGAAGACCCTGGCGGCGACGCCCGGGTGACTCCGCATCCCGGCCCCGACCACCGACACCTTGCCCACCCGCTCGTCGGTGAGCATCGACTCGGCGACGTCGAGGCCCTCGAGGGCCTCGATCCCGGACCGGAGCTCGTCGTTGGCGACGGTGAACGAGAGGTCCGCCTTGCGATCCCCGGAGACCGGCTCGTTCTGGATGATCATGTCGACGTTGACGTTCGCCTCGGCGAGGGCGCTGAAGATTCGACCGGCGATCCCGGGCTCGTCGCTCACCCCGGTGAGCGTGACGCGGGCCTCCTCGGCGTGGGTGACTGCGGTTACCAGCGGGCGTTCCATCGTCTCGTCCTCGGAGAGGACGAGGGTACCGGCGCCGTCCGCGAACGAGCTTCGGCAATGGATGCGGACGCCGTGGTTGCGCGCGTACTCGACCGAGCGGAGCTGGAGCACACCCGCCCCGGAGGCGGCCATCTCGAGCATCTCCTCGAACGAGACCACCGGCAGCTTCCGCGCCCCGGGGACGATCCGGGGATCGGCGCTGAAGACACCGGCGACGTCGGTGTAGATCTCGCAGACCTCGGCCCCGAGCGCCGCCGCCAGCGCCACCGCGGTGGTATCGGAGCCGCCCCGGCCGAGGGTGGTGACGTCGTGGCTCGATGTCGAGACGCCCTGGAAGCCGGCGACCAGGACGATCCGGTCCTCCTCGAGGGCGGCGCGGATTCGGTCGGCGCGGACGTCGAGGATCCGGGCCTTGGTGTGGGTGGCGTCGGTGACGATCCCGGCCTGCGAGCCGGTCAGCGAGATCGCCCGGTGGCCGAGGTCGTTGATCGCCATCGCGCAGAGCGCGCACGAGATCCGCTCGCCGACCGAGAGCAGCATGTCGAGCTCGCGCGCGTCCGGGCGCTCGGAGACCTCGCGCGCCATCGCCACCAGCTCGTCGGTCGTCTGCCCGCGCGCCGAGAGCACGGCGACCACCCGCTTGCCGCCCTCGCGTGCGGCGACGATCCGCCGCGCCGCGCGGCGGATGTCGTCGGGGCCGGCGACGGAGGTGCCGCCGAACTTCATGACCACGATCTCAGGGGCGACCGACTCCACGGAAGCGATTCAGGATAGACGCGGGTCCCGGCGGCCCTATTCCTCCGCCAGCACGATCAGGCAGTCGCCGTCGGCCGGCGCGAGGATCTCCGACTTCGGCGGGTTGAGCCGGACTCCGTCCCGGACGCGCCGCGTCGCCTCGCCGCCGTCGCGCCAGTAGCCGATCGCCACCTCGCCGCGGCGGAGCGCCGCCTCGACCGCGGTCGCGTAACTCGCCTCGCGGCCGGCGGCCAGGTAGCCGCCGATCGGGCGCAGGTAGAGCTCGGCGCCGGCCGCCGCGAGGAGCTCGGAGAAGACGTACTCCAGGTGCGGGTTTTCGGAGAGCTGGGCGAGCATCAGGCTCGTCAGGCGGTCGCTGACGATGACGTCGTCGATGTCGGCCGTCTCGGCGAGCTCGCGGTTGCGGTCGTCGAGCATCTCGCTGACGATCGCCAGCCGCGTGCCGCGCCGGTCGGCGATGTCGCGGAGGTGGAGGATCGTCACGAGCGTCCGCGCGTCGGCCTCCTGGACGTCGAGGACATCCGAGTAGCAGAGGACGATCACGTGGTCGTAGGTGTCCGCCGCGGCCGACTCGAGGACTCGGCGATCGGTGGTGCTCGCGCGCCGAAAGCTCACCCGGCACCCGCCGAGCGCGGTGCACTCGCGCTCGACCGCCTCCTCGACGCCGTCGACGTCGGCGAGGATCGAGATCGCCGCGCCCGGGTTCATGAAGGTTGCGAGCTCCGAGACCACCGATGTCCCGCGCGAGTTCCAGCCCAGGATCAGGCTCCGCTCGATCCGCCGGGCGGGCAGCGGCGCGGCCGCGATCGCGACCTCGTCGACGCTCGCGCCGCTCCGCGTTCCGGCGGCGAGCATCGTCGCGTCCTCGGCGATCGCGATCACCCTGGCGCCGGCCTCGATCTCGCGGTCACGCGGCGGGTTGAGCTCGATCCGGCCGCCGGGCCCTCTCAGGCCCATCACCGAGCAGCGCTCGTAGGCGAGCACCGCCTCGCCGAACCGGCGCCCCTCGAGCTCCGGGTCGGCGCGCATGTAGATCTCGTCGCCGCCGAAGTCGAGGAGGTCGGTGATCACCGACGAGATCCCCGACTGGCGGGCGGCCTGGACGATCAGGCGGGAGATCGTCCGCCGCTTGTCGACGAAGATCGCCTCCTCGCCGCCGACGAGCCGTGCGGTGTCGAGGTTGGCGGGATCGGTGATCTCGGCGACGATCCGGTAGCGGACGCCCCGGTGCGCGCTCGAGCGCGTGAGCGCGAGGACGGTCTTGATCACCTGCGCGTCCGGGTCGCCGCCGGCGGGCGCGAGGACGATGATCGAGCCCGCCTCGCGGGGGCTCGCCAGCTCGAGGTCGGCGAGGTCGATCGGGTTACCGCTGCGACAGACGACGCGGAGATGGCGGTTCGCGCCGACCCGGGCCCGGATCCGGTCCTCCATCTCGACCTTGTCCTCGTTGGCGAGGACGACCACCGCCGGTCGCTGCTCGTCGGCCTTCCCGACCTCGAGCTCGGCGAGGATCGTGAACACCTGATCCGACCAGCCGAGGATCAGGGTGTGGCCGCGCTCGAGAACCAGCGAGCGTCCCTTCCGCAGCTCCTCGAGGCGCCGGTCGAGGCCCGAAGCGAGGACGCCGATCAGGGCGCTGAACACGAACAGGCCGCCGATCGTCACCACTAGCATCGCCGCGAGGAACGGCCAGCGGGCGGTGTCGTTGGCGAGCGTCCCCGGGTCGATCGCGTGGGTGAGGGTGGTGAAGATCGAGCCGATCAGGCTGTGGCGGCCGCTCGGGGGCACGAAGCCGCCGACGAGCACGGCGATCGCCCCGAGGGCGATCAGGATCGCGGTCGCCAGCGCCAGATAGCCGACCAGCGCCGGCGTACCCCGGGCCATCGTGTTGTCGAACGCGTACCGAAGCCGCTGGCGCAGTGTCGGCCTCACGCGCGGAGGATATGCCGGCCGTCCCGCCCTCTCGTCTGTGCGCCGAATCACACAAACTCATATATCGAGGTGATATACCGTCCAGATATATGGAGCTCTCGCCGACCGCCCACGTCATCCTCGGACTTCTCTCCCTCGGGCCGAAGTCGGGCTACGAGATCAAGGCGTTCGTCGATCGCTCGGTGCGCTTCTTCTGGGCCGCCAGCTACGGCCAGATCTACCCCGAGCTTCGCCGGCTCGCCGACGCCGGGCTGATCGAGGGCGAGGCGAAGCCCGCCGGCGGGCGGCGGCGGACCGTCTATGAGCTGACGGCCGAGGGCCGGCGTCGCCTTCGGGAGTGGCTCGCGGTCGATCCCGCGGTGTTCGAGATGCGCGACGAGGGCCTCCTGAAGCTGTTCTTCGCCGACGCCACCGGCGGGAGCTCGGCGATCGAGACGCTGGCGGCGAAGCGCCGCCACCACCTCGAGATCGTCGAGGTCCTACGGGCGATCGAGCCGCTCGCGGCGTCGAGGCGCGAGCGCTTCCCGCTCGTCGTCTGCCGGTACGGAATCGAGTGCAACCAATGGATGGCCGACTGGTGCCAGCGGATGGCCGAGGAGCTCTCCGCCTCCGAGGAGGCGGAGCCGACAAGGAGGACCGCCTGATGTTCGATCCGCTCGCCCGCTTCATCTACCGCCGCCGTCGGTTCATCGGCATCGGCGCCGCCGTCTTCTTCGTGATCGCGATCGTCGTCGGCGGCTCGGTCGCCGGCCACCTCGCCCCCTACGGGAACGACGACCCCGTGACCGAGAGCGTCCGCGCCGACGACCTGATCCAGTCGAAGGACTATCGCGAGACCTCGGTCGTCGTCCTGTTCAGCGGCGATCGGGTCGGCTCGCAGGCGATGCGCTCGCGGGTCGAGGGGGTGGAGCGCCGGCTCCGTGCCCGCCATGACGTCGCCAGCGTCCACGGCTACTACGACACCGGTTCGCGGACGTTCGTCTCCCATAACGGGCGCGAGACCTACCTCGCGGTCGCGCTGAGGCCGACCGACGACAAGGAGCTCCAGGACGCGGCGAACGCCATCACCGACCAGCTGAGCGGCAAGCCCGGGGTCGAGGTGGGCGGCAGCGCCGTCGCCCAGCAGCAGGTGAACTCGCAGACCGAGTCCGACCTTCGCCGCGCCGAGCTGATCGCCTTCCCGATCCTGTTCCTGCTCTCGCTGCTCTTCTTCCGCAGCCTGGTCGCCGCGGCGCTGCCGCTGATGGTTGGCGGGCTGGCGATCGTCGGCACGTTCCTGATCCTGCGGATCGCGAGCGAGGTCGGCTCGATCTCGATCTTCGCCCTCAACCTCACCACCGGGCTCGGCCTCGGCCTCGCGATCGACTACAGCCTGTTCATGGTCTCCCGCTATCGGGAGGAGCTCGCGCGGCGCGGGGTCGACGGGGCCGGCCCGGCCGGCCGCACCCAGCGCTGGGAGGCGCTGCGGGCGACGATGCGGACCGCCGGGCGGACGGTGCTGTTCTCGTCGCTGACGGTCGCCGTCGCGCTCGCGTCGCTGATCGTCTTCCCGCAGCGGTTCCTGTACTCGATGGGGATCGGGGGTGCCGCGGTCGCGCTGTTCGCCGCGCTCGTCGCGCTCGTCGTCCTCCCCGCCGTCCTCAGCCTGCTCGGCCCGCGGGTGAACGCTCTCTCGCCGGCCTTCCTCCAGCGCCGCGCGGAGCGCGACGCGAAGCCGACGCAGGCCGGGTTCTGGTACCGGCTCTCGCGGTTCGTGATGCGCCGGCCGGCGCCGGTCGCGGTCGCCAGCGCGAGCTTCTTGATCGCGCTCGGGATCCCGTTCCTTCAGATCAAGTTCACCTCGGTCGACGCCCAGGTGCTGCCGGCGAGCGCCAGCGCCCGCCAGGTCGACACCGCGATGCGGACCGACTTCCCGCCGTTCCGCGACGTCCCGATCCGGGTCGTCGTCGACGGCGGTGGACGGAGCGCCGTGACGAGCGTCGGCTCCGAGCTCGGACGCGAGCCCGGGATCGCCGCCGTGGGGCGCCCGCAGCCGCTCCAGGGCGGCGTGAGCGTTATCGACGCGGTCTCGAAGAGCCCGTGGATCTCGCAGGCGAGCAAGGACACCGTCAACAGGGTTCGCGACCTCCCGAACCCGCCGGGATCGAACGTGATGGTGAGCGGCGCAACCGCCCATTTCGTCGACTTCCAGTCGAGCCTCGCCTCGCACCTGCCGCTCGCGCTGGCGATCGTCGTCGTCGCCACCCTGGTGATCCTGTTCCTGATGACCGGGTCGGTGATCCTCCCCGTGAAGTCGCTCGTGATGAACGCCCTCAACCTGAGCGCGGTGTTCGGGATCCTGGTCCTCATCTTCCAGGACGGGAACCTCGAGGGGCTGCTCGGCTATGCGAGCCAGGGCGCGCTCGAGCAGACGATGCCGATCCTGATGTTCGCCGTCGCGTTCGGCCTCTCCACCGACTACGCGGTGTTCCTGCTCTCGCGGATCAAGGAGGCGCGCGAGGGCGGCGCCTCCGACTCGGAGGCTGTGGCGCTCGGGCTCGAGCGGACCGGGCGGATCGTCACCGCCGCCGCGGCTCTGTTCGCGATCGCGATCGGCGCCTTCGCCACCTCGGAGATCGTCTTCATCAAGGAGAACGGGATCGGGACGGCGCTCGCCGTCCTGATCGACGCCTCGATCATCCGCGCGCTACTGGTCCCGTCGCTGATGGAGCTGCTCGGGAAGTGGAACTGGTGGGCGCCGGCCCCGCTCCGGCGCCTCCACGCGCGAATCGGCCTCGGGGAGCTAGATTCGCGGCGCGCGCCGTCGGGAGCCGCGACCGGCTGAGATCAGGGGAAGATGGTCCACCAAGGCAGATAGACCGCCGAGCCCGAAGGCGAGTTCGTCGTCTTCCTGATCGGGATGAGGATCAACAAGCCGCACAAGGTGCGCCAGTGGCTCCGGGTGTTGACCGCGATGCGGCCGATGATCGCCGAGCTTCGCGAGCATCCCGAGCGCGGCCTCCTGCACGCACAGTTCGCCTTCATCGGCGGCTGCCCGGCGGTGGTCCAGTACTGGCGGAGCTTCGAGGCGCTCGAGCGGTTCGCCCGCGATCCCGACGACCTCCACCTGCCCGCCTGGAAGCGCCGGAACAAGCTGGTCCGGGCCTCCGGCGACGTCGGCATCTGGCACGAGACCTACCGGGTGCGCGCGGCGGAGTGCGAGACGATCTACGGGAACATGCCCCGGTTCGGGCTCGCCGCCGCCTTCGGCCACCAGCCGGTCGGCTCGACCGGGCAGTCGGCGGGGAAGCGGATCGGCGTCCGGGCCGAGGACGAGCCCGCCCTCGAGCCGTACGAGAACCCGGTCTGAGTCGCTGACGTCTAGTCGCGGACGCGTGGGTGCCGGCCTCGATCAAGCCGACCAGGTGGCCCTCGGGGTCGGTGAACATCGCGATCTTCGGGCCGTCCGGGATGTCGGTCGCCGGCATCACGGTGTTGCCGCCGAGCTCGGCGACCTTGCCCAGCGTCTCGTCGAGGTCGGCAACCTCGACGTAGAAGGTGACGTGGCTCTGGCCTCCCCCGTCGGGGGCGGAGCCCACGCCGCCGTTGATCCCCTGCCCCGCGCCCGGCAGAACCATCGCATATGTCGTTCGATCACGGATCCACCGTGAGCGAGTTCTAACGCTCCCGGTCGAGCGCGAGGCGGCCGGCGAGCGCGCGGCCGAGGGTCACCTCGTCGGCGTGCTCGAGGTCGGCGCCAACCGGCAGTCCCGAGGCGAGGCGGGTGATCGTCACCTTTCCCCGCAGCAACTCGGCGACGTGGATCGCGGTCGCCTCCCCGGTCGTCGTCGGGTTCGTCGCCAGCACCACCTCCTCGACCCCGCCGGCGTCGACGCGGAGGACGAGCTCGGCGATCTTCAGGTCGTCGGGGTCGATGCCGTCGATCGGCGAGAGCGCGCCGCCCAGCACGTGGTAGAGGCCGCGGTACTCGGCCGTCCGCTCAATCGGGATCACATCGGCCGGCTCCTCGACCACGCAGATCAGCGAGCGGTCGCGGCGCTCGTCCTCGCAGATCCGGCACCGCGGCCCCTCGGCGAGGTTGAAGCAGACCTCGCAGAGCCCGACCTTCTCCTTCACCTCGCGGATCGCGTCGGCGAGCCCGAACGCCTCGACGTCGTCGGCGCGGAGGATGTGGAAGGCGAGCCGCTGCGCCGTCCGCTGACCGATCCCCGGCAGCCGCGCGAGCTCGGTCACCAGCCGCTGGATCGGCTCCGCGTACATCGCCTTGAAGCTAGCGCGCGGCCCGGTCCCTACATGCCCGGAAGCCCAAGGCCTCCGGCCCCGCCGCCGAGGCCGGCGATGCCGCCGAGCTTCGAGGTGGCGAGCTCCTGGGCGGAGCGGATCGCCTCGTTCACCGCGGCGGTGACCATGTCCTGGAGCATCTCGACGTCCTCCGGCCCGGCCGCCTCGGGGTCGATGGTGAGCTCGAGCAGGCGCAGGTCGCCGCTCATCTTCGCCTTCACCATCCCGCCGCCCGCGCTCGATTCGACCACCTCGTCCTTGAGCTTCTCCTGCGCCTGGGCCATCTCGGCCTGCATCTGCTGCGCCTGCTTCATCAGCGCATTGACGTCGAAGCCCCCGGGGCCTCCTCGCGGGCGTGCCATCAGGCCAATCCTCCCTCGCCGGCGACCTCCTCGGCGTCGAACTCGGCCTTGAGGCGGGCGATCAGCTCCTCGTCGGAGAGCGCCGCTGCGGTTGGGTCCGGCTCGCGGTCGAGCAGCACGTAGACCGGCCGCAGCCGCTCGCCGACCGTCGCCCGCAGCGCCTCCCCGAAGCGGTCGCGGGCGTCCTGGGCCTCGGCCTTGCGCTTGTTGAAGGCCGCGCTCGGCGGGAAGCCGAGCTTCAGCACCGCCTGCTCGGCGTCGACGGCGATCGGCCGCGCGGCCTCGAGCGCCCGCGAGAGCACCTCCGCCCCCGACTGGCGGAGCTGCTCGACGACCGCCGGCCACAGCCCGACGACCCGGTCGAGGTCGAGCGCGGCATCCTCGGTCACGGCCCTGGCGACCGCGGAGTCCGGACTCCCATCGGCGCCCTCCTCCTCGGCCGCCTCCGGTCGGGCCCGCGGGGGGTCCACCGTCTTCGCCGCTCGCCGCGACGCCGGCGCTTGCGCCGGCTGCGGCTCGCCAGGCTCACCCGGAGAATCCCTCACGTCCCCGCCGACGGCGGCCTCCAGTTTGTCGAGCCGCTGCGCGAGCGCCTGCCGGGAGGGGTCGAGCTGCGGCCGCGCCGCCCGGAGCAGCGCGAGCTCGATCGTCATCCGCGCCTCGTCCCCCTCGCGGACGGCGGCGAGCGCGGCGGCGAGGGCGTCGATCGCACGCGCCAGCGCGAGCTCCGAGAAAGAGTCGGCCTGCTCGGCCAGGCGCTCGGGGTCGGCGACTGCGAGGACGAGCGAGTCCGGCGGCTCGCCGATCGTCTTCGTCACCAGCAGCTGGCGCAGGTGGGCGAGGAGGTCGCGTCCGAACTGGACGACGTCGCGCCCGGAGCGGGCGAGCCGCTCGCTCACCTCGAGCACCCCGCGCCCGTCCTCGGCCGCGATCGCCGCGGCCGCGTCGAGGATCAGATCGGCCTCGGCGACCCCGAGGACGGCGAGGACGTCGGCGGTCTCGATCCGGGCCCCGCCGTAGGCGACGAGCTGGTCGAGGGTCCCGAGCGCGTCGCGGAAGCTCCCGGTGGCGGCGCGGGCGATCGCCCCGACCGCCCCGGCGTCGATCTCGATCCCCTCGGCGTCGGCGACCTGGCGGACGACGGCCGCGATCTGCTCGGGCGAGGGACGCTGGAAGTCGAAGCGCTGGCAGCGGTCGGCGATCGTCGGCATCACCTTGTGGGCCTCGGTGGTGCAGAGGACGAAGATCGTGTTCGGGGGCGGCTCCTCCAGCGTCTTCAGGAAGGCGTTCCAAGCCTCGCGGGTGAGCATGTGCGCCTCGTCGAGGATGTAGACCTTCCAGCGCCCGGCCGCCGGCGCGTAGCCGACCCGCTCGCGGAGGTCACGGATGTCGTCGACCGAGCGGTTCGAAGCGGCATCCATCTCGATCACGTCGAGCGAGGTGCCGGCGGCGATCGTCCGGCACGACTCGCACTCCCCGCATGGGGTCACGGTCGGACCGTGGACGCAGTTGAGCGAGCGGGCGAGGATCTTCGCCACCGAGGTCTTGCCGGTCCCGCGCGAGCCGACGAACAGATAGGCGTGGTGGACGCGGTCGCGCTCGACCGCGTTTCGCAGCGTCCGGACCACGTGGTCCTGCCCGACGACGGCGTCGAAGCTCTGCGGCCGGTGGCGACGATAGAGCGATGTCTCGGGCACCGCGAGCCAGTCTAGTGGTGGGGCCGGGGG
The DNA here is from genome assembly GCA_046732395.1 of Actinomycetota bacterium. Lineage (GTDB taxonomy): Bacteria > Actinomycetota > Thermoleophilia > Solirubrobacterales > 70-9 > JAWVFM01. The sequence continues at coordinate 12,762 of JBKPNB010000041.1, forward strand.
GCGCCCCGAGGGGTTCCGCTGAGACCGCGAAACGCCTGGGGCGAGCCGCGTGAGACCGACCCGCGGCGCGGGTAAGGCCCGCCCAATCGCGGGCAGGACCGTGCGGCCCGCCTTCGAGAGCGGTCCCCGGGCGTTCGCGTCGTGGCTTGCTCGGGCCAGGCTTTACCGCGGCGCTTGCCGGCTACCGCTTAAGGCTGCTTCCTTCCGGACCTGACCTGGTTCACGGGCCCACATCGCGCGGGACCTGGCCGTCAACGCCGCCCTCGACGTACTGGCCCCGAAGGCCGCGACCCTCGGGCGGGCGTTCAGCCCCGCTTGAGCGGATTGCGGGTACAGGGCACCGCTAGCACCCCGCTCAGCACGGTCCACGACGAATGGTAACGGGCAGGGTCGGGTTGCGGCCCGCCGGCATCGCGACTCCCGGCTACCATCGCGCCCCGATGGCGCCGCCCGAGCTCTCGCCCTGGCGGATCGGTGGGACCTACCTCGAGTCCTGCAACTGCGAGGCGATCTGCCCCTGCCGCAGGGTCGGCGGGCGCAAGGGCGGTCGCTCGACATACGGGATCTGCATGGGCGCCCTCTCGTGGGCGATCGAGCGCGGCGCCGCGGGCGCGGTCGACCTCGCCGGCTTCAACGTGGCGATCGCGCTGCGCTACGACGACGACGAGCCCGGCTCCCCGTGGGACTTCCTCCTCTACCTAGACGAGCGCGCCGACCAGCGCCAGCGCCGTGCGCTCGAGGCGATCTTCCTCGGTCGCCTCGGGGGCACCCCGGGCGAGCAGTTCCCGTGGGTGTGGAAGCCGAGCCGGCCGCTCGGCGTCCGCGCGGTCCCGATCGAGATCGACCACGCGCCGCGGCGCGGCTGGTTCCGGGCGGGGTCCGAGGTCAGCGTCCGGGTCGGCGAGCCGGTCGTCGATCCGGAGCCGGTGACCTGCGTGATCCCGGGCCACGATCGCGCCGGCAGTGAGCTTCACGGCGACGCGCTCGAGGTCTCCGCCCCGCCGCTCGAGTTCCACTTCGACGACCGCTGCGCCTATCGGTCGACGTTCGACTACTCGTCGGGTCAGGCCTAGGGTCGAAGCGCCACGGCGGCAGGTCGATCCCGCCCGCCGGACTTCGCTCAGGTGACGAGCCCGTGGCGCATCGTGTTCTCGCTGACGACGCGCGGCTCGACGAACTGAAGCAGGTAGTCGGGGCCGCCGGCCTTCGAGCCGATCCCCGACAGCTTGTTGCCGCCGAACGGCTGGCGGCCGACGATCGCTCCCGTGATGTGGCGATTGACATAGAGGTTCCCGACCGGTAGCCGGGCCGCGACCTCCTCGACCGTTCGCGGGTCGCGTGAGAAGAGCCCGCCGGTGAGCGCGAACGGGAGCGCCTCGACGATCTCGCAGGCAGCCTCGACGCTCGCCACCGACTCGACCGTGACCAGCGGCCCGAACACCTCCTCGGCCAGGAGCGGCGAATCGGCCGGGAGGTCTGTGAGGACCGTGGGCGCCACGAACCATCCCCGCTCGGGGACCGGCCCCGCGGCGGCGACGACGCGCCCGCTGCCCGCGCCGAGCTCGCGGTAGCGCTCGACCCGCTCCTGGGCCGAGCGCTCGATCAGCGGCGGGACATCGGCGGCGAAGTCCTCCGCCTGGCCGACCCGCAGCACCTCGACCGCCCCCGCCAGCCGCTCGAGGAGCCGCTCGGCGAGCGCCTCGTGGACGAGGACGCGCGCGCACGCCGAGCACTTCTGGCCCGCGTAGTCGAACGCCGAGCGGACGATCGCCGGGACCGCCTCGTCGAGGTCGGCGTCGGCGTCGACGATGACGCAGTTCTTGCCGCCCATCTCGGCGACCACCCGCTTCACATGCGGCTGGCCGTCGCGGACGATCGCCGCCTCGCGGACGATCTCGAGCCCGACCGCGGAGGAGCCGGTGAAGGCGATCGTTTGCACCCCCGGGTGGGCGACGAGGGCGGCGCCGGTCTCGCCGTAGCCGGGGAGGAGCGCGATCGCGGCGGGCGGCACGCCGGCGTCGCGGAGCGCCTCGACCAGCGCCAGCGCGCAGCCCGGTGACTGCTCGGCCGGCTTCAGCACCACCGCGTTTCCGGAGGCGAGGCCGCCGGCGACCATCCCGGTGGGGATCGCGAGCGGGAAGTTCCAGGGCGAGATCACGGCCACCACCCCGCGCGGGGCGTAGCGCATCCGGTTCTCCTCGCCAGGGGCCTGGAGCAGCTCGGGGCCGGTCTCGAGCTCGATCGCCCGGTGCGCGTAGTAGGCGAGGAAGTCGATCGCCTCGCAGACGTCGGCGTCGGCCTCGGGCCACGGCTTCGCGCACTCGCGGACCTCGAGAGCGGCGAGCTCGGCCCGGCGCTCGCGGAGGATCGCGGCGGCGCCGAGCAGGGCGTCGGCGCGGGCGGCGGCGGGCCGGCGGCGCCAGTCCGCGGC
>JBKPNB010000042.1:0-7349 GCA_046732395.1 Actinomycetota bacterium
CTCCCGCGGCGCGCCGTCTCGAGATCTGCCCGCTCCGGTCGTCGGAGGCCAGGGCCGAGACCGCGGACCGGGATCTCGTCGCCGCCCGCGGCCTGACCCTGAAGCTGGCCGGGCCCCCGGCGAGCGAGGCCGCCTGCCGGAGCACCGGCGGCGGCGCACGGGTTGCGCCGCTGCCGCCAGGTGGCGGGCTGCTGCGAGCGGATGCCTCCTCGGCCGCCTTCGTCGCGCATCGAGCGCTGATCCCGACCGCCCCAGTCGGGCTGCTGGGCGCTGGGCGCTGGGAGAGGCTCGAGCTTCCCCGTGCCGGGGGTGGCGGCTGGGCGCTTGCCGCTCCGACCGCAGGGCGCCTCAACATCTGCAGCCTCCGCTAGGACCCGCGGCGGGTGGAGCGGTGGTGGTGCGCGTCCGCTAGGTTCGCCAGCCTCGAACATGCGACGAAGAGCCGAAGGAGCGAGCATGAAGCGAACGGGGTTCTGCGCCTCGATCGCCGCCGCGGCCGCCCTCGCCGCCGCCGGCTGCGGCGGGTCGAGCTCGAGCACGACCACGAGCTCGAGCTCGGCCGGCGCGTCCGCCGCCGCGCCCCGACCGGCGTACAAGTGCCTGACGGGCGCCGGGCTCCCCGTGAAGAGCACCCCGCCGACCGAGTCGTCGACGATCGCCGCCCTCGTCGTCAAGGTCGGCACCCCGCACCAGGTGAACGTCAGCTTCCTGAAGACCAAGGCCGGCGCGAAGAAGTTCGCCAAGGCCGCGGGCCAGTTCCTCGGCGCGGCCGGCGGTCGCGCCCGCGCCGAGGTGGTCGGAGGGACGGTCGTCCTCGGTATAGGTCCGAAATCCACTCCGAGCGAGATCGACCAGATAGAACGCTGCGTGACGAGCTGATCAGCGCTGGGTGAATCTAGAGGGCTCGAGCTCCGGCAGCCGGCCCTCGTCGGCGAGCTTCGCCAGGTGCGCCTCCATCGCCAGCGCCGCGGCGAAGCGCAGCTCGGGCGGGACGTCGTCCCAGACCGCGTCCAGCAGCCGCTCGCGCGAGCGCTCGCCCCGCTCGAGCGCACCGAGGAGCCGGCGCTCGCGCCCGAGCCGGTGATCGCGGTACTCCGCGAGCTTCGCGGCGGGGTCGTCGATCCACGGGCCGTGGCCGGGGCAAAGCAGCGCGAAGCCACGGGCGCGGAGGCGCTCGAGCGAGTCGAGGTAGGCCGCGAGTCCGCCGCCGCCGGGGGCGACGATGCTCGACCCTGCGCCGAGAACGAGATCGCCGCAGAAGCAAACTTCCCCGAGCGCGAACGCGACGTGGTCGCCCGCGTGGCCCGGCGTGGGGATCATCTCGAACGGCCCGATGCGCTCGCCGGGTTGGCGCGCTGGGGCCACCTGCCACCTGCCACCTGCCATCTGCTCGTCCCACTCCGCCATTTCGCTCACCTCCCCCCACACGATCGGCGCCTCGAGCAGCGCCGCCCCCGCCGAGTGATCGGCGTGCGAGTGGCTCAGCAGCACGCCCTCGATCCCGCCGCGCTCGGCGGCGGCCGCGCGAACCCGCTCGAGATGACGATCGTCGGCCGGGCCGGGATCGATCACCCAGGCGGGATCGCGGCCGACGAGGTAGGTGTTCGTCCCGTCGAGCGTCATCGGCCCCGGGTTCGGGGCGACGATCCGCACGACGGCGGGGTGCCCGGGCGCGAGGTCGATGCGGCTGAATATATTCGGCCCGGCAATGGCCGATCGCTGGGCGACGTTCGACTGCTACGGGACTCTGGTCGACTGGGAGGAAGGGCTCCGCCGCGCGTTCGCGGAGCTCTGGCCGGAGGCCGATTCCGACCGCGGGCTACGCGTCTACCACGGCGTCGAGCCGCTCGTCCAGGAGGGCCGCGACATTCCGTACCGCGAGGTGATGGCCCGCGCGCTCGCCGCGGTGGCGACGATCGAGGGGCTCGCCCTCCCCGACGACCGGGCCGGCGCCCTCGGCGACTCGCTGCCGGGCTGGCCCGTGTTCGGCGAGGTCCCCGGTGCGCTCGGACGGCTGCGGACCGACGGCTGGAAGCTCGCGATCCTCTCCAACACCGACCCGGACCTGCTCGCCACCTCGGTGGAGTCGATCGGCGTCCCCTTCGACCTCACCCTGACCGCGGCGGAGGCCGGTTCCTACAAGCCGGCGCCGGGCCACTGGCGGCGCTTCTACCTGGAGACGGGCGCCGACCCGGCTCGCCACGTCCACGTTGCCGCCAGCCTCTTCCACGACATCGAGCCGGCGGCGCGGATGGGGATTCGGGCGGTGTGGATCAATCGTCTCGGTGAGTCGAGCGACCTGCCGCGCGCCGCCGAGATGCCCGACCTCTCAGGCCTGCCGGAGGTCCTCGCCGACCTCGCCTGAGCCCAGGCCTCTACCTGCTAGGCGCCACCTGCCCCGACGGCGGCCCACACCGCATCCCGAGCCTCCTCCGGCTCCAGCACCACCAGGTCCCCCGCCCCCTTCAGGATCTCGCGAATCAGCCATTCCTGCGAGCCGTAGGGCACCTCGACCACGGCGGCGCCGTCCTCGAGCTCCTCGACCACTGTCCGCTCCTCGCGCAGCCACCGCGCCCGCTCGGGGGAAACCCAGACCCGGGCCACGCCGGCCGTCCCCACCTCGCCCCGGACCAGCCACTCCTGCTCGGCGAGGCGCTCCTCGACGCCCTCGCGCGGCTCGAACCTCGCCCGCGTGGCCCGCGCCTGCCTGATCCGGTCGAGCCGGAAGTGGCGGGTGTCGTCGCGGGCGAGGTCGTAGCACCCCAGGTACCAGCCCTCGGGACCGCTGACGAGCTGGTAGGGCTCGACCTCGCGCTTGGTGAACTGGTCCTCGTTCTCCTTGTAGTAGTGGAGCTCGAGGATCCGCCGCGTCCCGATCGCCTCGTTGACCGTCGCCACCACCTCCGAGTCGTCGCTTCCGGGAGCGATCTCGAGCCCCTCCTCGGAGGGGTCGTGGCCGAGCGCGGCGACGATCTTGCTGCGGGCGCTGCCGAGGCCCGCTTCCGGCAGATGGTCGCCGAACAGGTCGATCGCCGCGACCAGCGCCTTCGCCTCGAGCGGCAACAGCCGCGCCGGCCGGGCGAAGTTGTCGCCGTAGGTGTCGGCATCGACCTCGATCTCGTCGCCGACGATCTCCGCGTAGAGCACGTAGGTCCCGCCGCCGAAGTTGACGACGTTAAGCACCTCGAGGTCCTCGCGGAGCTCCTCGTCGGTGAGGTGGAGCTCGGTGAGAACGTCGCCGATCGCCAGGCGCCGCTCGTCGCGGGCGGCGCCGATCAACAGCCCGGCGAGGGTGACCAGGCGGGCGAACCGCTCCGGCCGGATCACCGACTCGGAGCGGCCGTTCGAGCGTCCGTGTCCGTCGCGCGAGGCGGCGATCCCCTCGGCGATCGGGCGCGAGGTGACCGCGGCGGTCTCGAACTCGCCACGGTGGCGGTCGCGGAGCAGCTCGAGCCGCTCGCCGGCCTCGGCGGCGAGCTCGGCCGGTTCCAGCAGGCGGGCGTTCGCCCGCCAGCCGAGCACCCACGAGACGAGCTGGCGGCGGGAGGCGTACTCGGTCTCGTAGATCGAGCCGCGCGCCCTGCCCACCCCGTCGGCGGCGGCTGGCTTGCGGAGCGCCCCGTAGGAGCCGAAATCGCGCTCGACGAGCCAGGCGATCCGCTCCCGGACGAACACCTTCGCCGTCCCCTCGATCTCGCCCATCTGCCAGTCGGCGCGCGAGGCATAGTCGCGGCGATCGAAGTCGTCGGGCGGCGAGAAGTCGTGCTCGGCCTTCGACGCGTAGGAGACCTTGCCGCGGATACGCGAGAGGCGGAAGACCCGCACCGCGTCGCGCTCGTGCGAGTGGCCGATCAAATAAAACTGGCCGTCGCGGAAGACGAGGTGGTAGGGGTCGACGACGCGGTCGGCCACCTCGTCGCGCTGCATCGTGTAGTAGCTGAACTGGATCGTCTTTCGGCGCGAGATCGCGGTCTCGATCTTCGCCAGCCGCGCCGACAGCTCGCGGCCGCCCGCCGAGGGCTGGAGCTTGACGTCGATCGGCGCTGCGTCGCGCTGGCTGAGTGGGCTCGGGCGCCCCCAGGAGACCTGCTGGAGCGCGAGCCGGAGCGGCTCCGCGTAGGCGAACTCGCCGTCGAGCAGCCCGAGCGCGGTGCGGAGCGCCGCCAGCTCCTCGTCGCTGAACTCCACCTCGGGCAGGTAGTAGTTCTCGGGCGGCAGCGCGTAGAGCTCGGCCTCGAAAAACCCCTCCGACGGCTTCTCGACCTGGAGCGAGATCCCGAGGCTCTCGAGCTCCGCGCGGTCGGCGTAGAAGCGGCGCGCGAAGGCGTCCTCGTTCATCGAGCTGTAGCCCTCGACCTCGCGCTTGATCTCGAGCGCCGAGACCGGCCTCCGATTGGCCATCAGGAACGAGATCAGCGAGAGCTGGCGGATCAGCTTCTCCGTGTCCTTGGCCACGGCCGCAGAATAGCCTCGGGTCGATGACCGCCCGCCGCTCCAGTTCGCAATTTGCGGGGGCGCTCGGCTACGCTCCGGGCACACTGGCTGGGCTCGCGGCGGTGGTCGAGATCGCCGCCGGTCGTGGGGAGATCTGCGTTGAGTGCCGAAACCTCTGACCTTCCGGTCGCCGGAGCGGAGCCGGAAGGGCCCGCTGAGGGCGGACGTCGCCGCGGCAAGGTGATCGTGGTGATGCCTGCGATGAACGCCGCGGCCACCCTGGCGCGGACCGTCGACAGCATCCCCCGCGAGTGGGTCGATGAGGTGATCCTGGTCGACGACCACTCGACCGACGAGACTCTGCTGCTCGCGCGCAAGCTTCCGGTTCGGGTGGTCTGGCACCCGCACACCGCCGGCTACGGGGCGAACCAGAAGACCTGCTACCTGGAGGCCCTCCAGCGGGGTGCGGATGCGGTCGTCATGCTCCACCCCGACGGCCAGTACGAGCCCGGGCTGATCCCGAAGATGGTGGATCCGGTCCTCGCGGGCAGAGCGGACCTGGTCCTCGGATCGCGGTTCGCCGAGCCGGGAATGGCGCTGGCGAACGGGATGCCGCGCTGGAAGTACCTCGCGAATCGCGCGCTGACGACGATCGAGAACCGGGTCCTGGGCACGCACCTTTCAGAGGCTCACACCGGCTATCGCGCGTACTCCCGCCGGCTGCTGCTGACCGTCCCGTTCCTCCGGAACTCGATCGATTTCAGCTTCGACTCGGAATTGATCATGCAGGCGGCGCAGTTCGGCATGCGGATCGAGGAGGTGCCGGCCGCCTGCCGCTACTTCCGCGACGCCTCGACCGTCGGCTTCCGCAGCGGCGTCGTCTACGGGCTGAAGACGCTCTGGGCGTGCGCCTGCCTCGCGCTGCATCGGGCGCACCTCCTCTCGTCGCGGAAGTTCAAGGACCCCGGCGAAGGCGGCAGCTGAGCCTCGTCGCAGAACACCCGCCCCATCCGTTGCGAGATCGGGCGCGCTGGGCGACCTCCAAGCAGGCGGCTGGCGCCCTCGTAGCGGCCATCACCGTGCTCGGGCTGCTGGTGCGGCTGCCCTCGTTCGGCGACTCGCTGTTCGGCGACGAGCTGTCGACCTACTTCATCGTCACCGGACACAGCCTCGGGCACGTGGTCTACCTGCTCGAGGGCGGGCACTCGATCGACCTCAACCCGCCGCTCTACTTCATCTTCGCCTGGCTCGCCGAGCGGCTCGGCGAGTCGGACGAGCTCTTGCGCCTGCCGTCGCTCATCGCCGGCATCGCGGCGATCCCACTCACCTACCTGCTCGGCATCCGCACCGTCGACCGCGCCGCCGCGCTGGTCGGGAGCGCGCTAGTGGCGCTCAGCCCGTTCCTGATCTTCTTCTCCACCGAGGCCCGCCCGTTCGCGCTCCTCCTCCTCTTCACCCTGGTCTCGACGCTGGCGCTGCTGCGGGCGATCGACACCGGTCGAGCGGGCTGGTGGGCGGCCTACGCGGCGTGCTCGTGCGCGGCGACCTACACGAGCTACACCGTCATCTTCGTACTCGCGGCCCAGCTCGGCTGGGCGCTCTGGACCCAGCCGCGGGCCCGGCCGGCGCTGCTGCTCGCGAACGCCGCCGCCGCGCTCGCCTACCTGCCCTGGCTTCCACCGCTGATAAACGACTCCGGCTCGCCGGGGGTGAAGGTGCCGGAGCTCACGACGCCGTTCGGCCTCGATTCGCTGCGGACCGCCCTCGGACGGTGGTCGATCGGGCACCCGTTCGCCACCCTGTCGACCGTGCCCGGCGACCTCGCCGTCGGCCTCATCGTCGCCGGCCTCGCCATCGCCGTGGTCGGGGCCGTCGTCCGGGTCGCCGGGGCCCGGCGAATCGGGCGGCGGCTTCGTCCGGCGCCCGGGTTTGCGCTGGTCCTCGTGCTGGCGCTCGCGACCCCGGTCGGCGAGGCGCTCTACAGCTGGCTCGGGCCGCACAGCGTCTGGGACAACCGGCAGCTGATCGCCTCGACCCCCGCCCTCGCCCTCCTCGCCGGCGCCCTCATCACCGGCTCCGGCGCGCGGCTGCGGGTGCTCGCCGCCGGCCTGGTCCTCGCCGGCTTCGCGATCGGGGCGACGAAGCTGCTCGGTGCGTCGACCCAACGGCCCGATTACGCGGACGCGGCGGCGTTCATCGCCCACGCGGCGAGACCGGGGGACCCCGTCCTCGATGTCCCGCTGGCGACGCCCGGGCCCCTGACCGGCCTCGAGGCCGAGCTCGCCACCGACGGCCTGCCGCCCTCCTCCGACCATCCGGTCCTCCGGGTCGAGATGCCGCCGCGCCGGGCGATGCTCCATTCCCCTCCGTACGCCGAGCTGCCGACGCCCCCCACCGACTCCATCGTCGCGCGCGCCAAGCGGCTCGCCCGGGGCCACAGCCTGTTCCTGGTGGCGCCCTGGTCGGGCGGTTTCGGGTCCGCCCTCGTCGATGCCACGCTCAAGCCGCAGACGGCCGGCTTACGCAGGGTCGCGGCGAGAACGTTCGCCGGTTCGATCCCGATCTCGGTCTACGAGTACCGGGGCGGCGGGCCGCGCCCGGATGAATCGCGGTGAGCTATAAGGCGCCCGTGAGCGTGCGCGGAGCGCGTGGCGAGGCGGGGCCAGCGGCTGGGTGGGCGGATCTCCCGCGTCCGCGGTGGCTGATCGCCCTTCCGGGGAGGATCCTCGACGCGCTTCGCAGCGAGCGCAACTGCTGGATCGTCCTCGCCGCCGCGATGGTCATCTCGGTGGCCCTCGGGCTGTGGCTCACGCGCGGGACGACGTTCTTCATCGACGAGGTCACCTACTTTCTGGCCAACCGCGGCTACGACCTGAAGGCGCTGCTGAGCCCGCACAACGGCCATCTGGTCTTCG
>JBKPNB010000043.1:0-9640 GCA_046732395.1 Actinomycetota bacterium
GCGCTGGCGTTGGCCGCGGTGCTGGTCGCCGCCCCGCGGCTGCGTCCGCTCGCGGTCGGCGCCGGGGCCGTCTACGCGATCGCCGTCTCGACCTCGATCCTCATCCTCGGCTGGCACTTCCCGAGCGACGTCTTCGGCGGCATGCTGGTGGCGGCGTTCTACTTCTGCCTGGCGGTCGCCGCGCTGCGCGCGCTCGCCCGGCGCGAAGAGGCCGGGGCATCGATGGGATGGGCGCGCCTTCGGCCGCGGCGGTGGCGGGAGATCGCAGCGCTCGCGGTCCTCGTCGGCGCGGTCGTCGTCGCGGCCCGCGCCGAGGCGGTCGCGACCTACGCGAGCTCCCACACCACGGCGACGGTTATCGCGATCGCCGTCGCCGGCTGCTCCGCGGCTCTGCTCCGGGCGGCCGCCGCGCTCGCCGACCGCTGACTCCCTCCTCCGGGGATTCTTAACGTCGCTTTAGCGGCCGGCACATAGAATCGAGTGCGGATGGCTCGTCTCGCCCTAGCCGGTAGCTACTACCACCTCAGCGGGCTGACGATCCTCGCGGGGGGCAAGCGGGAGGAGATCGAGGTTCCGCGATCGGGCGGCGACCGCAACCGGGCGGGCGGCCGCAAGCGCACCCGACTGGTCCCGATCCTCGACTGCGGCGATTTCGTCTTCCTGCCGCGGCACGGGATGGAGCACTACGTGCCGCCCCACGACATCGACCACGGCGCGAACCTGCGGGCGCTCGATCGGCTCGGCTGCGATCGGGTGCTGGCGATCGGCTCGGTCGGCAGCCTCAGCCCCGATCTCGGCGTCGGCAGCTTCGTCTGCCCCGACGACTTCGTCGCCCTCAGCGCGTGCGTGACGACCTTCAACGATGAGCGCGGCCATCGCATCGTCGCCTTCGACGAGGGATGGCGCCGGCATCTGGTGGCCCGCTGGCGCGAGTGGACGAACGCCGAGCTTCGCTCGCGCGGCGTCTACTGGCAGAGCGTCGGCCCTCGGCTCGAGACCCCGGCGGAGATCAGGCTGATCGCCCAGCACGCCGACGTGATCGGGATGACGATCGCCTCCGAGTGCGTGATCGCCGACGAGCTCCACATGCGCTACGCGGCGGTCTGCGTGGTCGACAACCTCGCGAACGGCCTCGACCGTCACCTCTCGATGGAGCGGGTGGACGCCAACCGCGTCGCCAACCGCGAGCGCCTCGACGCAGCCCTGAAGGCGGTCGTCCCGCCGCTCGCCGAGGAGGTCCGCGAGGACGGCGCGGTCCGCGACATCGCCGAGCACGTTCCCCACTTCCACCGCGAGCGCGAGCGCGCCCCCGAAGGCACGGCTTGAGCCTCGCGATCGCCGGCGCCAACCTCGACGGTCGCGAGGTGGTGCTGCGCTGCGAGGACGGCGCGATCGCCGCCCTCGGCCCCGACGTCCGCCCGGGCGACGGCGACGACGTGATCGACGGCGCCGGACTGGCGCTCGTTCCGGGTCTCGTCAACGGCCACACCCACGCGGCGATGACGCTGTTCCGCGGGTTCGCCGACGACCTGCCGCTGATGGAGTGGCTCACCGACCACATCTGGCCGATCGAGAAGCGGATGAGCGAAGACGACGTCTATTGGGGGACCCGCCTCGCCACGGTGGAGATGATCCGCACCGGGACCACCTGCTTCTGGGACACGTACTGGCACGCGGAGGCGACCGCGCGGGCGGTCGAGGACGCGGGGCTGAGGGCGGTGACCGCGCCGGTGATGGTCGACGACGGCGATCCGGCGAAGTCGGAGCGGGCGTGCTCGGATGCCGAGGCGAGCCTCGAGCGGATCGACGAGGCCGGCGGCGAGATGGCGCGGCCGGGATTCGCCCCGCACGCGATCTACTCGGTGAGCGAGCGTTCGCTGCGGTGGATCGCCGAGCGCTCGGAGGAGCTCGGCCTGCCGGTCGAGATCCACCTCTCCGAGACCGAAGACGAGGTCGAGCAGTGCCTCGCCGAGCGCGGCGAGCGGCCCGCGGCCTACCTCGACCGCGTCGGCCTGCTCGGCCCGAGGACGGTGCTCGCGCACGGGTGCTGGCTCGACCGCGCCGAGCTCGACCTGATCGCCGAGCGCGGGGCGACGGTGGTCACCAACCCGGTCGCGAACCTGAAGCTCGCGGTCGGCCGCGTGTTCCCGTACCGGGACGCGCGCGCCGCGGGGGTGGCGCTCGGCCTGGGGACCGACGGGCCGGGCTCCAACAACTCGCTCGACCTTCTCGCCGACGCGAAGGCGTTCGCCCTGCTTCAGAAGAACGAGGCGCGCGACCCGGCCGCCGTCTCGGCGATCGAGACCCTGGAGATCGCCACCGGCCGCCGCTCCGGGCTGCTGCGGGGGCGAGGGCTCGAGGAGGGCGCCCCCGCCGACTTCCTGCTCGTCCGCGCCGACGCGCCGGAGCTGGCGATGGGGACGCTCGCGGCGGGGCTCGTCTACGCCGCATCCGGGTCGGTCGTCGACACCACGGTCGTCGCCGGGCGGGTGTTGATGAGGGGCGGGAGGGTCGAGGGGGCCGAGGAGGTCGTCGCGCGGGCGCGCGAGCGGGCCGAGGGGTTGGGAATCAGATAAGCAGCGAACTACTCGCCCTATGATCGGCGCGTGCTCGGAGCAGTCGATTGGTATTCGATCGTCGATTGGGCGGTCGTGGTGGTCGCCCCCACCGCATTCGTTGTGGGGGTCGGTGCGGCGATTCGGGATTACCGGCGGCGGGAGCGCGCCGATCGCCGCGGAGCTCGCACCAAGGCCCGCGCCCTGGCAAGGCTCCCGCTCGATGGGGCGCGATACGCGGTGGCCGGCGTCGCGGCGTTGCTGTTCGCCGCGTTCGGCATCGGCCTTGGGGTGAACCTCATCCGCGACCTCCAGAGCCACGCTCCCGCCCCAGTGACCGCGGCTCGGGCAGACGCCAGCTCCTGCGCACCGGGCTACTCGGTCTGCCTGACCCCCGGGGCGTCGGACTACGACTGCGCGGGTGGCTTCGGGAACGGGCCGCGCTACGTCAACGGCCCGATCCGCGTGACCGGATCCGACCCCTTCTTCCTCGACCTCGACGGCAACGGGATCGGTTGCGAGTACTGACCGACCTGCTCGCCACCGCCGCCGCCGCCGACCCCCAGATCACCCACTCATAGACCCGGAACGCCGAACGCGAGGAGGACCGCAATCGCGACCGCGGCGCCGAGCGCGAGGCCGACGAGGTAGGTGAAGAACAGGCGGGAACGCTCGATCCTGCCGTAGGCCAGGTGACTGATCAACGAGCTCATCGTGACCCCTCTCTCTTCGCGCCTACGGGGTTAGCTGCCGGGCTCGCGCCGAAAGAGCTAGCGCTAGGGATTCCTCCTGACCCATTCGCCCCTGGTCCGCCCCTTGGACCTAGTGGTTCCCCCGCTCGCCCGCGCCGGCGGCGCGAGCGACTCGGCTGGTTCGATTTCGCGGAAACCTATCTTGTTCCGAGGACCGATTCGTCGCCGGCCTCGAGCCGGCCGGCGAGCTCGACGAACCAGTCGAGCGCGGCGGGGTTGGCGAGCGAATCGCGGCTCGCCGCTCGCTCCGGCGGGGTGCCGGCGAGGATCCGCTTGACCGGGATCTCGAGCACCTTCCCGGAGAGGGTCCGCGGGACCTCGGCGATCCGGAAGATCTTGTCGGGGACGTGGCGCGGCGAGCACTCCTCGCGAATCCGCCGCTTGATCTCGGCGGCGAGCTCGTCGTCGAGCTCGCGGCCGTCGCCGAGAACGACGAACAGCGGCATCCAGCCCTCGGTCCCCGGGCGGGGCAGGTCGACGACGAGGGCATCGAGGACCTCGGGGACGGCGGCCACCGCGCGGTAGATCTCGCTGGTGCCCATCCGCACCCCATGGCGATTGATGGTGGAGTCGGAGCGGCCGTAGATGATCGCGGTGCCGCGCGAGGTGATCTCGATCCAGTCGCCGTGGCGCCAGACACCGGGGTAGGTCTCGAAGTAGCTCGCGCGGTAGCGCGATCCGTCTTCGTCGCCCCACAGGTAGAGCGGCATCGAGGGCATCGGCTCGGTGATGACGAGCTCCCCGACCCGGTCGGTGACCGCGTTGCCGTCCTCGTCGAAGGACTCGATCTTGGCGCCCAGGGCGCGGCCCTGGAGCTCGCCGCGATAGACGGGGAGGATCGGGACACCGCCGACGAACGCGGTGCAGACGTCGGTGCCGCCGCTGGTCGAGAACAGCCAGACCTCGGCGCCGAGGTGCTGGTAGATCCAATCGAAGCCCTCCGGCGAGAGTGGGGAGCCGGTCGAGCCGACCGCCCGCAGCGAGCTCAGGTCGCGGCCGGCGGATGGCTCGGCGCCGGCCTTCATGCAGGCGGCGACGTAGCTCGCGCTGGTGCCGAAGGTGGTCATCCGCGTCCGCTCGGCGAGATCCCACAGCACGCCCATATCCGGTTGGCCGGGGCCACCGTCGTAGAGGACGATCGACGCCGGGGTGAGGAGGATCGAGACCAGGAAGTTCCACATCATCCAGCCGGTGGTCGTGAACCAGAAGACGCGGTCGCCCTCGCCGGCGTCGACGTGGAGGTGCATCTTCTTCAGGTGTTCGAGCAAGATCCCGCCGTGGCCCTGGACGATCGCCTTCGGGAGGCCGGTGGTGCCCGACGAGTAGAGGACCCACAGGGGGTGATCGAAGGGCACCTGCTCGAAGGCGAGCTCCGCGCCGGCGCCCGCCTCCTCGAGGGCCTTCCAGCCGATGCCCTTGGCGAGTCGCCCGGGGTGGGCGTTCGGGTCGAGGTGGGGGATGAGGACGGTGCGCTCGACCGAGGGCATCGCCTCGACGAGGGAGGCGACGACATCGGTGCGGTCGAAGTCGCGCCCGCCGTAGCGGTAGCCGTCGACGGCGAGCAGGATTTTGGGCTCGATTTGGGCGAAGCGATCGACGACCGAGCGGACCCCGAAGTCGGGCGAGCACGACGACCAGATCGCGCCGAGCGAGGCGGTGGCGAGGAAGCCGATGACGGCGGCGGGCGAGTTGGGGACGTAGGCGGCGACGCGGTCGCCGCGGCCGACACCGAGCTCGCGCAGGCCGGCGGCGACGGCGCCGACGCGGGCGCGGAGCTCGCCCCACGTGATCTCGCCGAGCTCGCCGCCCTCGGCCTGGTGCTGGATCGCGAGCGCCGAGTCGCGCTTGCCACCGAACAGGTTTTCGGCGTAGTTGAGCTCGGCGCCGGGGAACCACTCGGCGCCGGGCATCGAACGGCGACCGAGGACGGCGGCGGGCTGGCGCGAGGCGACGACCCCGAGGTGGTCCCAGATCGAGCGCCAGAAGTCGTCGAGGTCCGCGACCGACCAGCGCCAGAGCGCGTGGTAGTCGCCGTCGAAGCGAAGCCCGCGCTCGGCCTCGAGCCAGCGCATGTAGCGGGTCATGTTCGAGCCCTCGATCGCCGCCGGCGAGGGCCGCCAGAGTTGCTCGGGGTCGCGCGCGGCCACGGCGGCGCTTATACCACCGCGGCTCTGGGGCGCTCGGGGGCCGGGGAGGCCCCGCGCTCGGCGCGGCGACCGGCCTCGCGGTCGAGCTGGCGGACGAGCTCGAGCGCTAACGCATGGGCACGCTCGAGGGTCGCAGGGTCGATCGAGTCGGGGACGTCGGTGGGGCGGCGGTAGCCGACGGCGACGCTCGCGCCGGGGGCGGTGGCGGTGATCGTCGTCCCCGGATAGCGGGCGAGTCGCAGCGGCAGCCCGTCGCCGGCGATGCCCCAGGCGAGTGGCTCCGGGACATGCGGATCGCCGTCCTCGGCCGCGGCGGCCGCGATCGCGCCGCAGAGCTCGACGACCCGGCGGTCCATCTCGAAGCCGACCGCGAGGCCCTCGCTCCTGACGTAGCGGAGCTCGCCGGCGCCGACCGAGTCGAGGTTGACGAAGAAGGTGGTGGGGGGCTCGAGGTCGCGGCGGTGGGCGCGGGCGAAGGCGCGCATCCCCTCCATCAGGCAGCCCTCGGCGCCGGCGAGGACGATCCAGACGTCGAGGGCGCGCGGCGGGGCGTCCGCCAGCGACTCGACGAGCGAGAGCGCGGTGGCGACGCCGGAGGCGTTGCCGTTGGCTCCGGGTGCGGGGCCGGAGAGCTGGATCTCGGCGAGGGCGAAGGCGCCGACGAGGAGGGTCAGGGTGGGGACGAGCTGGATGACCGAGAGGCCGCCGCCGTCGACGCCTGCGAGGCGCGCACCGAGGATCGGGAGGAGGGCCGCGAGCGACCAGAAGAGGATGCGGTGGGGGCCGAGCGGGACACCGAGGAGGCGGGCCAGGCGGTCGCCGGCACGGACGCGGGCCGGGGCGAAGAGCCAGCCGCTTCGGGGAGCGTCGTAGTGGGCGGAGAGGATCAGGCGGACGGGGGCCTCGGGGCGGGGGCCGGGGGAGACGACGTTCTGCGAGGCACGGCGGTAGAAGAGCCGGCGCAGGAGGTAGAGGCGGCCGTTGAGGTCGAGGTAGGTCGAGGCGGCGGCGAGGAGCACGACGCCGAAGCCCACCGGCGGCGAGGCGATCGCGGCGAGGGAGCCGGCGAAGCCGATCGCGCAGTGGGCGGCGTGAACGAGCGCAACCTGGGGGTGGACGTAGGTGGGCTCGATGTCGGCCCGCCGGCCCATCGAGCGCAGCCGCCCCGCCAGCCAGTTGGCGGCGCGCCGCTCGGCGTCGGTCCCCGCCAGCCGCCCCTCGAACGAGCACAGGTCGCGGATCAGCCCGATTCGCGCCTCGACGTCCACGGGCCGGGGATTATCGCGCCCGGCTCAGCGCTTCGGCCCGATGAAGCGGTCCATGCGCGCGACCGAGTCGCGGCGCGCGACCGAGATCGTCCACCGGTTCATCCGCCGCCACTCGACGCCGACCCGATCGCAGTAGTCACAGAAGATCGCCCGGATGTCGTCGGAGCGGTTGGAGAACTGGTAGCGGGGATAAACGTAGGTCTTTCCGGGGCCGCGAATCCGGTTCAGAGCTCGGCAGCCGTCGGAGTGAATGAGGCCGCGCAGTATTCGGTGGGGATAGCGGTCGCAGATGCGCCGTTGCCACGGGTCGAGGACGATTCGGCGCTGGTGCTTCATTCCTGTGCCGTGCTGGGGGAACAAGCAATGCCAGTGCGTCGAGTACGCGGAGACCTCGTTGACCCGCCCCTTGCTGCGCTCTTGCACCAAGACCGCGTTGGCGGGCATCACGATCGACATCGCTGCCGCGCACTCAGCGATGATCAGTGGGTACGCCCGATCGAGATGAATCCGCAACCGCTGCGCCCGCGCGTGCTCGGAAAGATGTCCGTCTCCGAGGTAGAGCCCGAGGAGATAGGCGTAGGCGTGTGCCGTGATCTCCGGGAAGATCGACCTCTCGCTGCAGCGAAAGCAAGGCTTAGCGCGCCTTCCGACTTTCCCCGGCCGGTCACCGCGGCACCAATCACGGATCGCTGCGCGTGAAGCGCCCGTGAGTCGCGATACCTGGCTGAGGTTGTAACCGGACTCAATCAGGGCGACTGCGCGGTCGATCTCGGCCTGCGAGTACACGCTCAGGCCGATGCGGCGGGTGGGACTCGAACCCACATGTCCCGAAGGACAGCGCCTTTTGAGGGCGCCCTGTCAACCAGTTGCAGCACCGCCGCGTTGGGCCTCATTGTGACGACCGTATCCCTCATACCAAGACCTATGGCGCGCGCTTCGCGCCAGATGCTTGACCGGTTCGCTCCAGCGTCGAGTAGCGATCGCCCGGGATCGGTGCCGCCGCCGCTGTGGCCGCCCGCCCGATCGAAGGCATCCACGCGGCGCTAACTTCGATCGGACGATGTGCGGGCGCTACACGCTCACCAATCCCGACCCGGTCAAGCTCAGCGCGCGGTTCATGCTCGGCGAATCGGCGGTGCCGAAGCTCGAGCCGCGCTACAACGTCGCCCCCACCGATCCGGTCCTCGCCGTCCGCCGCACCGACGATGGCAATCGGGAGGCGGGACGCCTCCGCTGGGGCCTCGTCCCCGGTCGCTGGGCCGAGAAGCGCTCGGGCCGCCCGCTGATCAACGCCCGCGCCGAGGGGCTCACCAGCCAGGCCGCCTTCAAGGAGTCGTTCCGCGAACGGCGCTGCCTGATTCCGGCCGACGGCTTCTACGAATGGCGCCGCGACGAGCGCGGCAGGCAGCCGTTCTGGGTCGCCCGACCCGACGGCGAGCTGTTCGCCTTCGCCGGCATCTGGGCCGCGCTTCCGGCCCGCGCCTCGGGCGAGGAGGGCGAGCTCCTCCACAGCTGCGCGATCGTCACCACCGAGCCCAACGACCTCATCCGCCCGATCCACGACCGGATGCCGGTGATCCTCGACCCCTCGCTCGAGTCGGCCTGGATCGACCCCGACGCGGACGAGGACGAGCTGCTGGCGATGCTCCGCCCCTTGCCGACCGATCTGCTCGCCGTGCGCGAGATCTCCGACGCCGTCAACGACGTCCGCAACGACGGACCGGAGCTGCTCGAGCCGCAGGCCGAGCAGATGGACCTGCTCTAGCCGGCGGCCGTCGCCGATTCGCGCTGGGCGTCGGGCCGGGGGGCTACTCGGCCGGGGCGTCCGGCCGCCGGTGCGCCTCCTCGTCGGCGCGGACGTCCTGCGGTAGGGCGTCGGACTGGTGCTCGCCGACGTAGTCGTCCTCCCTGGCGAGCTCGGGCCGGTTCGCCGCCGCCGCCTCCTCCTCGGCGCGCACCCCGGTCGGGGCGCCCGCCTCGCCCTCGTAGCCGTCGTGGTAGCCGCCGACCGGGCGCTCCTCCTCGACGTGCCATTCCTGGTTAAAGCCGACCATCGCGACCGCGATCAGCAGCAGCTGGGCCGGGATCACGATCAGGCACAGGAGCCCGAGGAGGTCGTCAGGTAGAGCGGGCCCGCTCAGGCCCGGCTTCGAGCGATCGAACCAGGCCGGGGCGGAGATCGCGGCGAAGATCGCCATGATGATCGCCAGCGCCGCCGCCACCGGCAGCACGCCGCGATTCCAGCGGAGCACGAGTAGGGCGAAGAGGACGTAGAGCCCGGCCCAGATCAGCGTGATGACGCCGACGCTCTGGCTCTCGAGCCGCTGCCAGCCCCCGATCACGATCAGCGCGATCAGCCCCGCCGAGATCAGGAGCACCAAGGCGACGATGACCTTCGTGGTCTTCGACTCGGCCTTCTCGCGGTTCGGCCTCCAGAGCTCGTACCCCTCACGAGCGACGATCGCCATCGCCGGGCAAGTCTAGATTCTCCGCCCGCCCTCGGCGGCGGCTATCTTCGCTACGCAGCGACCGATCCACGCGGACGTGGCGGAATTTGGTAGACGCTCCAGGTTTAGGTCCTGGTGGGCCTTTGGGCCCGTGGAGGTTCGAGTCCTCTCGTCCGCACTCTCACCGCTTCGGCCCGACGAACCGATCGAGCAGGGCGACCGAGTCGCGATGCGCGATCGAGATGTTCTTGAAACTCGACTGCGTCCAGGGGATGCCAACTAGCTCGCAGTGCTGGCAAAGATCCGCCGGATGTCCGCGGAGTAGTTGGTGAAGAAGTAGCGAACATAGCTGTACTCGCGGACCCGCCCGCTCGGAAGCCGGGTGCGGAACCGGTTCACCGACATCCGTCGGAATGAAGGAGCCCGCGAAGCAGCGAGGTCGGGTGGTCGTGCGTAACCTCGCGCTGCCAA
>JBKPNB010000044.1:0-8247 GCA_046732395.1 Actinomycetota bacterium
GTCCGGGTGGGGTAGCCGCCTTCGTGCGATGGGACGCGAGACGAGGGCCCCGAGCCAGCCCCCGATCTCGGACTACGGCCTGATCGGCGACGGGCATGGCGCCGCCCTCGTCTCCCGCCAGGGCTCGATCGACTGGTGCTGCGTGCCGCGGCTCGACTCGGCCTCATGCTTCGGCCGGCTCCTCGACTGGGAGCGCGGCGGCCATTGCTCGATCGAGCCCGCCGGGGAGAATCCAGCGGTTGCCGGGCGCGACTACGTCGGCTCCTCCCTGGTGCTGGAGTCGACGCTGCGCAGCGAGGGCGGCGAGGCGAGGCTGCGGGACGGCATGACGGTCGACGAGGGCGGACGACCCCAGGAGCGCTGTGAGCTCGTCCGCGTGGTCGTGGGGGTGCGCGGCTCGGTCGAGCTCGCCGTCCGCATCGAGCCCCGGTTCGACTACGGGACGATCGATGCCTGGATCCGCCACCACGGCACCGAGACCTGGACCGCGATCGGCGGTGACGCCGGCCTCTTGATCTGGAGCGACGTCGAGCTCACCTTCGACGATCGCGACGCGCTCACCGGCCGGGCCACGGTTCGGCCGGATGAACGGGTGCGGCTCTCGATCAGCTCGTGCGACCCGGCCGAGCTCGACGAGCTGACCGACGCCGGGGTCGTCGACGCCGCCGGCATCGACCGCAGGCTCGACGAGACGATCGCGTTCTGGCGGCGGTGGGCGGAGACGCTCTCGCTGAAGGGTCCCGACGCCGCCGGCAACCTGCGCTCGGCGCTCGTGCTGCGGGCGCTCACCTACCGGCCGACGGGGGCGATCGCCGCCGCCGCGACCACGTCGCTGCCCGAGGCTCCGGGTGGCGAGCGGAACTGGGACTACCGGTTCTCCTGGATCCGCGACGCGGCGCTCGCGGTCCGCTCCCTCGCCGAGCTCGGCTGCGAGGACGAGGCCGACGGGTTTCGGCGCTTCGTCGAGCGGAGCGCCGCCGGCAACGCCAAGGACCTCCAGGTCATGTTCGGGATCGCCGGCGAGCACCGGATCGGCGAGCGGGTGCTCGACCGGCTCGCCGGGTACCGCGGCGCGACGCCGGTCCGCGCCGGTAACGACGCCTCCGGGCAGCTCCAGCTCGACGCCTTCGGCCACATGCTCGACCAGAGCTGGCGGTGGTACGGGCGCGGCCACGAGCCCGACGACGACTACTGGCGCTTCCTCGTCGACCTCGTCGAGGCCGCGGTCGAGCACTGGCGCGATCCCGACGCCGGGATCTGGGAGTGGCCGGCGAAGCCGAAGCACTTCGTCCATTCCAAGGTCATGTGCTGGGCTGCGCTCGACCGCGGGCTGCGGCTGGCCGAGGCCTGCATGCGCAAGGCTCCCGAGCGCCGCTGGCGCAGGGTCCGCGACGAGATCCGGGCGGCGATCGAGGACCGCGGCTACGACTCGAAGCGCGGGATCTTCGTTCAGGCGTTCGG
Organism: Actinomycetota bacterium; assembly: GCA_046732395.1. Lineage (GTDB taxonomy): Bacteria > Actinomycetota > Thermoleophilia > Solirubrobacterales > 70-9 > JAWVFM01. Next base: position 1,462 of record JBKPNB010000044.1, read on the forward strand.
GGAGGCGGGGCTCGACGCGTCGCTGCTGCGCCTCCCCACCGTCGACTTCATCGCCTACGACGACGAGCGGATGATCCGGACCACCGACGCGATCCGCGAGCGGCTCGGATCGGAGGGGCTGCTACGGCGCTACGACGTCGACGACGGCCTCCCGGGGCGGGAGGGGACGTTCGTCGCCTGCACCTTCTGGCTCGCGGAGGTCCTCGCCCGCCAGGGCCGGGTCGAGGAGGCTCGGGGTGCGTTCGACCGCGCGATCGCGACCGCCAACGGACTGGGCCTGTTCAGCGAGGAGTACGACCCCGAGCGCCGGTTGATGCTCGGGAACTTCCCGCAGGCGCTCTCGCACCTCTCCCACCTCGAGGCCTCGATCGCCCTCGCCGAGACCCAGGCGCCGCCGGGCTCGACGGTCGCCGCCACGGCGCGCTAGAGGGCGAATTCGCGGGCCGCCTCGATCAGCGCCGGCGCTGCACCCGGGTCGACCGCCGGGAGCTCGCCCGCCTCGTCGGCGCCCGGGGGTGGGGGCCCGGGACGGTTCCGGGGCGGCGCTTCGCGGCGCCGTCCGCTCGGGTGCGGTTCGCCCCTCTCTCGCTCGAGCTTCGGGGCTCTCGACCGGTCGGCTAGCTGACAGCGCCGCGCGGTTCGCCGCAGGCGGCTTCGGGTATTCGCTCACGGACATGCCGCAGACCACCTCCGACTTCATGCTCGGGCGTCTTGGTGAGTGGGGCGTCGAGAGGATCTACGGCTACCCCGGCGACGGGATCAACGCCACCCTCGGGGCGCTCGACCGACACGCCGAGGAGCTCGAGTTCATCCAGGCCCGCCACGAGGAGATGGCGGCGTTCATGGCCTGCGGGCACGCGAAGTGGACCGGCGAGGTCGGCGTCTGCCTCGCCACCTCCGGCCCCGGGGCGGTCCACCTGCTGAACGGCCTCTACGACGCGAAGCTCGACCACCAGCCGGTGCTGGCGATCGTCGGCCAGCAGGCCTCGGCGTCGATCGGAGGGCACTACCAGCAGGAGATCGACCTTCAGGTGCTGTTCAAGGACGTCGCCTCCGAGTACATCGTGACGGTGACCAACCCGGCCCAGATGCGCCACGCGGTCGACCGCGCGATGCGGATCGCGAAGTCGGAGCGGACCGTGACCTGCATCATCATCCCCAACGACGTCCAGGGCGCCGAGGCGGTCGAGTCCCCGCCGCACGAACACGGGACCGTGCACTCGTCGGTCGGCCACGCGCCGGCGCGGGTGACGCCGCCGGAGGCGGAGCTTCGCCGCGCCGCCGAGGTCCTGAACGCCGGTCAGAAGGTCGCGATCCTGGTCGGCCAGGGCGCCGCGGACGCCGCCGAGGAGGTGAAGCAGACCGCGGACGCGCTCGGCGCCGGCGTCGCCAAGGCGCTCCTCGGCAAGGCGGCGCTCCCGGACGATCTGCCCTACGTCACGGGCTCGATCGGCCTGCTGGGGACGAAGCCGAGCTGGGACCTGATGATGGGCGCCGACACGCTGCTGATGATCGGCTCGAGCTTCCCCTACTCGGAGTTCCTTCCCGAGGAGGGCGCGGCGCGCGGGGTCCAGATCGACATCGACCCGAAGATGCTCGGGATCCGCTATCCGATGGAGGTCCACCTCGCGGGCGATGCCGCGGAAACCCTGCGGGCCCTCCTTCCGCATCTCGAGCGCAAGGAGGAGCGCTCGTGGCGGGAGGAGATCGAGGCAGGGGTGGAGCGGTGGTGGAGCCTGGTCGAGGAGCGGGCGATGCTCGACGCCGACCCGCTCAACCCGCAGCGGGTCTTCTGGGAGCTATCGGGGCGGCTGCCCGACGGGGCGATCATCAGCTCCGACTCCGGCTCCGCGGCGAACTGGTTCGCGCGCGACCTCAAGGTGCGGGCGGGGATGATGGCGTCGCTGTCGGGGACGCTGGCGACGATGGGACCTGGGGTCCCGTACGCGATCGCCGCCAAGTTCACCCACCCCGATCGCCCGGCGCTCGCGCTCGTCGGCGACGGGGCGATGCAGATGAACGGCAACGGCGAACTGGTGACGATCGCCAAGTACTGGCTGCAGTGGTCGGACCCCCGCCTGATCGTCCTCGTCCTCAACAACCGCGACCTGAACCAGGTGACCTGGGAGCAGCGGGTGCTGGAGGGCGACCCGAAGTTCGAGGGCAGCCAGTCGATCCCCGACTTCCCCTACGCGCGCTTCGCGGAGCTGATCGGCCTGCGCGGGATTCGAGTCGACGAGCCCGACCAGGTCGGATCGGCCTGGGACGAGGCGCTCGCCTCCGACCGCCCGGTGGTGCTGGAGGCGGTCACCGACCCGAGCGTCCCGCCGCTTCCGCCCCACGTCCTCCCGGAGCAGGCGAAGATGATCTCCCGCGCCCTGTTCAAGGGCGACCCCGAGGCCTGGGACGTCATCAAGCAGTCGTTCAAGGGCAAGGCCGAGGAGTTCCTGGTCCGCAGTTGAGCACGGTCGGCCAACGGCAGTTGGGCTCGAAACGAACCCCGCCGGCGCGGAGGCAAAGCCGAGCAGCCGGCGGGCAGAGATTCGATGTCGAGGTCAGCGGGCTCGACGTCTCCGCCTACCAGGTCCCGACCGACGAGCCCGAGTCCGACGGCACGCTCGAATGGGACTCGACGACGCTGGTCCTCGTCGAGGCCCACGCCGGCGATGAGACCGGGATCGGCTTCACCTATGGCGACGCCGCGGTCGCTGCCCTGATCTCGTCGAAGCTCGCCGACGCGGTCGTGGGAGCCGACGCGCTGGCCCCGCCGGCGGCATGGAGGAAGGCGCGAAGCTCGCTTCGCAACGCCGGCCGCGAGGGGGTGGGATCGATGGCGACCTCCGCCGTCGACATCGCGCTCTGGGACCTGAAGGCGCGGCTCCTCGGGCTGGCGCTGGCCGACGCCCTGCCCCGGTTCCGGAGCCGCGTCCCGGTCTACGGCTCGGGCGGGTTCTGCTCCTACGCCGAGGGTCGGCTGCGCGAGCAGCTCGGGGGGTGGGTCGCCGACGGGATCCCGCGGGTGAAGATGAAGGTCGGCCGCGATCCAGAGCGCGACGAGCGGCGGGTGCGGGTGGTCCGCGAGGAGATCGGGACGGCTGTCGAGCTGATGGTCGACGCCAACGGCGCCTATTCGCGGAAGGAGGCACTTCGCTGGGCTGAGCTCTACGCGGCGCACGGCGTGTGCTGGCTCGAGGAGCCGGTGAGCTCCGACGATCTCGATGGCCTCCGCCTCGTTCGCGATCGCGGCCCAGCGGGGATGGCGATCGCCGCCGGGGAATACGGCTGGGAGGCCGGCTACTTCGAGCGGATGCTCGCCGCCGGCGCCGTCGACGTCCTCCAGGCCGACGTCACCCGCTGCGGTGGGATCACCGGCTTCCTCGCCGTCGACGCGCTCTGCCGCGCCCGCTCGGTGCCGCTGTCGGCCCACTGCGCGCCGGCGATCTCGGCCCACGCCTGCTGCGCGCTCGGCGCCCTGGAGCACCTCGAGTACTTCCACGACCACGTCCGGATCGAGTCGATGCTGTTCGACGGGGCGCTCGAGCCGACGGGGGGTTACTTGGAGCCGGATCGGGAGCGGCCGGGGCTGGGGCTGGAGCTCAAGCGGGGCGATGCGGAGGAGTACGAGGTCAGGTGAGCGGACGGGCAGGTGGCAGGTCGCAGGTGGCAGGTGGAGGCCAGTGCCGCATGCCGCATGCCACATGCCACATGCAAAGGAGCGGGTAGATGGCCGCCGTCAGGGATCGGCGGACCGGGCCGGAGCGAATGGCCGACTGGCGTGCGCGGGGAACGGGACCGGATGGCGGCCACGGGACTTTGCGTCCCGACGGGGTGGAGGAGGTCGATGTCGCCTCGCTGCGGCGCACGCTCGAGGACGAGATCCGCGGCGAGGTCCTGTTCGACGCCGGGCACCGGGGGATCTACTCGCACGACAGCTCGAACTACCGCCAGCCGCCGCTCGGCGTCGTCGTCCCCCGCGACGCCGACGACGTCGTCGCCGCCGTCGCCGCCTGCCGCGAGCACGGTGCACCGCTCACCTCGCGCGGCTGCGGCACGAGCCTCGCCGGGCAGACCTGCAACGTCGCCGTCGTCCTCGATCACTCGAAGTACCGGCGCCAGATCGTCGACGTCGATCCCGAGCGGGGTCAGGCGCGGGTCCAGCCCGGGGTGATCCGCGACCAGCTCGCGGACCGGACCGAGCGCGAGCACAACCTGACCTTCGCCCCCGACACCTCGACCCATGCCTACGCCACCTTCGGCGGGATGATCGGCAACAACTCGTGCGGCACCCACTCGGTGATGGCCGGCCGCACCGCCGACAACGTCTGTGAGCTCGAGGTGCTGACCTACGACGGCCTCCGGATGCGCGTCGGACCAACGCCCGACGAGGAGCTGCAGGCGATCATCGCCGCGGGCGGCAGACGGGGCGAGATCTACGCCCGGATGCGCGACCTGCGCGACCGCCACGCCGACGAGATCCGCGCCCGCTACCCCGACATCCCGCGCCGCGTCTCCGGCTACAGCCTCGACCAGCTCCTGCCCGAGAACGGCTTCGACGTCGCCCGCGCGCTGGTCGGCAGCGAGGGGACGCTGGCGACGGTGCTGGAGGCGACGGTCAGGCTCGTCCACAGCCCACCGGCCCGCTCGCTGCTCGTCTGCGCCTACGAGGACGTCTTCTGTGCCGCCGATCACGTCCCCGAGATCCTCGAGCACGGCCCGACCGGCCTCGAGGGCCTCGACGACGTCCTCGTCGACGACCTGAAGACGCTCGGGATGCACGCCGAGGATCTCCACCTGCTCCCGTCGGGCAAGGGCTGGCTGCTGGTCGAGTTCGGCGGCGAGACGGTCGAGGAGGCCGACGAGAAGGCGCGCGCCTGCCGCGATCAGCTCCGCAAGGAAGAGGACGCGCCGGAGGTCGAGCTCTACGACCGCGAGCCGAACGAGGCGAAGCTCTGGGACATCCGCGAGTCCGGGCTGGGGGCGACGGCCTTCATCCCCGGCGAGGACGACCACTGGGAGGGCTGGGAGGACGCGGCGGTGCCGCCGGACCAGCTCGGCTCCTACCTGCGCTCGTTCCGCGAGCTGCTCGGGCGCTACGACTACCGGACTGCGCTCTACGGCCACTTCGGCGACGGCTGCGTGCATTGCAGGATCGACTTCGACCTCGCCACCGCGGCCGGGCTCCGCAGGTGGCGCTCCTTCCTCGACGAGGCCGCCGACCTCGTCCTCGAGCACGGCGGCTCGCTCTCGGGAGAGCACGGCGACGGGCAGTCGCGCGGAGAGATGCTCGAGAAGATGTACGGCCCGGAGCTGGTCGGGGCGTTCCGCGAGATGAAGTCGATCTGGGACCCCGACGGGCGGATGAACCCGCACAAGGTCGTCGATCCCTATCCGATCGTCTCGAACCTGAAGCTCGGCGCCGGCTACCACCCCGCGCACCCGGCGACCCACTTCGGCTACCCGGAGGATCACGGCGACTTCGCCCACGCCGCGCTTCGCTGCGTCGGCGCCGGCAAGTGCCGCGACGCGGCCTCGGGGACGATGTGCCCGAGCTACATGGTCACCCTCGACGAGCAGCACTCGACGCGCGGCCGCGCGCGGATCCTCTACGAGATGCTCCAGGGCGAGACGATCACCGACGGCTGGCGCTCGGACGAGGTCCACGAGGCGCTCGACCTGTGCCTGTCGTGCAAGGGATGCAAGGGCGACTGCCCGGTCTCGGTCGACATGGCGACCTACAAGGCCGAGTTCCTCTCCCACTACTACCGCCGCCGGCTGCGCCCCGCCTCGGCCTACTCGATGGGCCTGATCCCCTTCCACGCCCGGCTCGCCGCGCTTGCGCCGGGGCTCGCGAATGCGGCCGCGAGCGCGCCCGGCCTCGGCGCCCTGCTGAAGCGGCTCGGCGGAATCTCGCCGCGCCGCTCGGTGCCACCGTTCGCGGCGGAGACATTCAGGTCGTGGTTCGCGCGCCGCGGCGAGGTCAACCCGCAGGCGCCGCCCGTCGTGCTGTTCGCGGACACCTTCAACAACTATCTGCACCCGGAGCCGCTGAAGGCGACGGTCGAGGCGCTCGAGGACGCCGGCCACCGCGTCGTCGTCCCCGGCGGGCAACTCTGCTGCGGGCGCCCGCTCTACGACTACGGGATGCTCGACACCGCGAAGCTCTTCTGGCGGCGGATGCTGGCGGCGATGGCCCCGCACCTGCGGGCGGGGACGAAGATCGTCGGCGTCGAGCCGAGCTGCGTCGCCGCCTTCCGCGACGAGCTGCCGAACCTCTTCCCGGACGACGAGGACGCCGGCCGGCTCGCGGCCCAGGTCATGACCCTGCCCGAGTTCCTTTGCGAGGTCGCCGAGGACTGGCGCCCGCCGCGGCTCGAGCGGAAGGCGATCGTCCACGGGCACTGCCACCACGAGGCGGTGATGGGTCTCGACTCCGAGCGCGAGTTGCTCGAGAAGCTGGGCCTCGACGTCGAGGTGCTCGATTCCGGCTGCTGCGGGATGGCGGGGTCGTTCGGCTTCGAGGCCGACCACTACGACATCTCGGTCGCGGTCGGCGAGCGGCGCCTGCTGCCGGCGGTGCGCGAGGCCCCCGAGAGCGCGCTGATCGTCGCCGACGGGTTCTCCTGCAAGACGCAGATCGCCGAGCTCACCGACCGCCGCGCGCTCCACACGGCGCAGGTGCTGGCGATCGCCCGCGAGCGCGGGCCGGCCGGCCCGCCGGGCCGGCCGGAGGACGGCCGGCCGGACGTCGAGGCGGCGACGGTGAGCCGAGCGAAGGTCGCCGTGGCC
>JBKPNB010000045.1:0-3743 GCA_046732395.1 Actinomycetota bacterium
CGTCACCGCCGACGAGAACCCCGACTGGAAGATCGACCTCAACGACGACGTGATCGGGCGCTGGCGCACCGACGGGGACCGGGGCGGCGACGTGACGCTGGTCTGGGGCCTGCCGCTCGTCCGCGGCGCGGTCGCGGCGACCGCCGAGATCGACGAGGAGGTGCTCGACCAGGCGGCCGTCGTCAAGGGCCGCTTCACACTCGTCGCCGTCGACGCGCTGCGCGGTTTCGGCGAGGACCTCTTCCTCGAGGTCAAGCTCTGGGACCGCCAACTCCGCGAGGTGGCCGCCGAGAGCCTCTACGAGGAGGCCGAGCCGGAGGCGGACGAGCAGGGCGGTGGCGACGAGGTGGAGCGCGACGGTTGACCTAGGGCAACTGCTGATCGCGCTCGCCGTCTACGCGATCGCCGCCGCGATCGCCATCTCCATCCTGCGTCCGCGCCCGCGCGCCGCGGTCGAGCCGGCCTGAGCTTCGATCCGCGGTGTCGGTCGGCCGCCCTCAGGCGCGACCGGTCGGCGAAACGGTCACCCCACTGATCGTCTCCGGCTCGACCATGGAGCCGGCGTCGCCGGCGAGGGTGGCCTCCGTCAGCCGGGCCATGCGCTCCGCGCAACGACGCGCGAACTTCACCTGCTCGCGACGCCCGAAGATGCGGAAGCCGAGACGGACGAGCGGATTGTCGATCTCGGCGATCTCGGAAACGGCATGGATGCGGAACTCGACGCGCCCGCTGTCGAGCCATTTCCACACCTGATAGTCCATTTGCCCCCGCTCGAGATGGCCCTCGAGGGTTCGATAGGCCCAGCCCCAGAGCCTCTGAGGACGTCCGTCGACCTGGCGGGTCTCGTCGTGTACGACGGCCACTCGGAGTCCGACAGGGAAGCGAAGCCCCGCGAAGCGGATCTCGAGCAGCATGTCCCGGCCCTCGAGGGGCGCATCGCAATCGTAGAAGGCGCGGACGACCGTGGGATCGGCGAACTCGTAGTCTCCCATCAGCCGGCGGGCGATCTCGAAGCTGCCGCCCGCCACCGGCGGCCCCGGCGGTTCGGGCGGGAGCTCTCGGCGGTAGTCGTCGATGTGCCAGGGGCCACTGCGAATCAGCTCCGAAAGCTGCGCCGGGTCGAAGTTGACGTCACGCTCCCCCAGCGCCGCCAGCGCGCGCCGGGTCCGTCGGCCACGGGGAGTCTGCCCGTCGATCGAGAGCTCCGACGGAACCTTGCGGGTGTGAATCTCGATGCCGCCCTTCATCCGCCCGCCCGAGAGCCGCGCGATCCGCTCCAGGGTGGAGGTCCACATGTGGAGCTGAACCTCCTTGCTCATCCGCAGTCGGTCGTAGAGCAGGTCGGAGACACGGTCTGCGCTCCGCGCCCAGCTCTCGATCTCGAACGCCAGGTCGTGACCCTCCTCGGAGGCGCGGAACTCGATCTGACCGGACTCCAGATGCCCGTCCAGGGTCGCCAGTCGGAAGGAGCTCGACCCCCGATCGACCACCCGCACCGGGCCGTCCCACGGCCCGGGCATGCGTACGACGTACTCGTCGCCGACGGCCATTTGGTCCGCTTCGCCGCGCACCTTCTGAAACGAGGCGAACTCCGAGGGGGCGGCCGCATCCGGGCTCGCGCTCACGCGGCGGATCAGCTCCGCGGGGGCGATGCCGGAGTTTCGAATCCTGGTCCGGTAGCGGCGGTGAAAGAGCGGGCCGGTGCCGTCGGTTTGAATCCCCGTGCGGTCGACCGCGAACGGCAGCTCGGGTGGCGCGTCGTCGCCGATCGAGCCCTCGACCTCGGCGCGATGCATGGGCGTCGTCCTCCACATGTAGCGCCACGAGGTCAGCGCGATCCCCACCGGCCAGCGGGCGGCGGTGCCAAGACGACGACCGAGGGTGAGGCGATGCGGCACCTCAGCGGGCTACCCAGCCCCGCCGAGCCCTATCCGCCGGACGCATGGGCGGAGCCGAAAGCGGGCACCTCAGCTGCCATGGCGAACCTACTCCGTCGTGCCGGCGTCGAGGGGTGGCACCTGGAATCGCTCTCGCTCGGTTCGATCGGGCTCTGCATCGTGCTCTGGATCCGAGCCAAGACCGTCGACCAGGACGAGCGCGGCAACGCCGAGCGGCGGGCATTGTTCGTCGGCCTCTGGCCGCCGATGTTCTGGCTGATCGGCGACTCGGTCGAGCGAACGAAATCGCTCGAACGGCGGCGGCGGCGCCCGCGCTGGTGTGCGCCGTTCTAGCGCGGGCCTAGACTCGCCCGCGAGCCCTGATAGATCAGCTGGATACCCCGCAGCCCGGCGGGCTGCAGAACGAGTTCGCGCCGCGCTAGGCGCGGCGCGAAACCCGTTCCTTGGCTAACTCCGATACTAGATTCGATCGTCGTGCTCGCGCTCCTCGGTGTAGGGCTCGCGCGAGCCGGCCTTCGCGAGACCGCGGCTGATCAGGTAGGCCGCGGCGACGATGGCCACGTAGAGCCATGCCTGACGGGCGATGAACTCGTCGGTGCCGCCGGTGTCGCCGCCGTTGATCGCAGCGGCGCTAACGAGGATCGCCACGATGACGCCGACCATCGCCCAGAACTCGGTGGTCTTGAACGCCTGCTTCGTCTCCGTCGCGAGTCGGCGGGCGAACCCGCGCCTCCCATCCACCGCCGCGCGCGGCGTAGTTGTCGTATGAGCTTCCACTGGAAGTCTCCCTTTCTTCTTTCGGTCATCGGCGGCCCCCTCCCATGGGGTTCTGGTTCTCCCCCCGCGAGAAGACGAGCCAGCCGTTCGGACAGAACACCAGGTGCCCCGGGCAAATGGTCAGGGATCCCTGGTGTGGTACGGGTGTACCCGAAACGGGTCGGGCGAAACGCGAGTCCGTCGACTCCGTGCGGCGGCCGCACTCGCTCAGGCGCCTCTACGCAAGCTTTGCGATTCGCGCTCGGCGACGATCCGGTCTACGTGTCGCATCAGCTTGGGCACACCGAGCCCGCATTCTCAATGAAGGTCTACGCTAGAGCCGGGCGCCGCCGCGAGCGGCTCGCTGGCGCAGCGCTACACGAGTTCGATAGGGCCGTCCATTGGCAGCAATGGGCAGCGAAGAGGCTCCAGAGCGCGGATGAGTCGTCAGAAGCGGCAGCAATCAAATGGCGAGGAACGGCTCTGCAAAGCCATAAACTGGCGCTCGGCCCCGATAGCTCAGCTGGATAGAGCGACTCCCTCCTAAGGAGTAGGCCGCAGGTTCGAATCCTGCTCGGGGCGCTCGACCGCGATAGCGTTGGCGTAGGTCATCGACACGCGCCCAGGGGCTGGGAGGACGAAGGGAGTCCGATTTGGAGCAACCCGCGGCGAAGGGGTGCATCTACCCCCAGTCGAATGCGACCGCGCAACCGATCCGCGACGAGCTCGCGGCGCTCGCGGGGAACAGGAGCAGGTGCACGAGCTTCTACCTCGACACGGTCGAGGGGATGAGCGACGACTTCCCTTTCACCGAGGGGGAGGATCACCATCAGGGGCTCGCGCGGACGCACCAGCTCTCCGACGGGTCGATCTATTTCTTCCTCACCCACTCGGAGACCGACGAAGGAGACCAGGGCATCGTCTCGCAGTACCGCTACGCCGGCCCGACCGACGGCGAGCACGTGCTGGAGACCTCGCCGCCCACCGTGGCGCCGATGGAGCAGCTGCTCAAGATCGACGAGCAGCATCCCTCGGATATCGAGTTCCTTCCCGACGTGAACCACGCCGACGGCGGATACGTGTTCGTGA
>JBKPNB010000046.1:0-2282 GCA_046732395.1 Actinomycetota bacterium
CAAACGCGCGCTGCTTGGCACGGCCAAGCGCCGCGACGGGCGGCGCCAGGTGACCTACGCAGGCCACCCGCTCTACTTCTACGTCGGCGACACGAAGCCGCGCCAGATCCTCTGCCAGAACGTCGCGGAGTTCGGCGGCACCTGGCTCGTTGTCCGTCCGAGCGGCAAGCTCGTCCGCTAAGCGTCCTTCCGGCTCTCGCGCTCGTCGCGATCGAGTGGCAGGAGTCGGCCCAGACGGTTCGACTCAGCCCGCCTAGCGTAAGTAAGGCTGGCCGTGTCCCCGCCGGCAGGCGCGGGGGCACGGCCGAAGGCCTCAGGCCGGAACCGCCTCGCGCTCCATCTCCGGTGCGTACATGCCGGTGCGCGCGGCGCCGTTCATCTTTGCGCGGTGGTAGTAGGCGCGCTGAGCCGCCTCGATGTTCTCCGCCTTGCCGGCCCACGCCTTCAGCGCCGGCGCCTGGAGGGCGCGGCCGTACGAGAAGGAGAGCTGCCACGGGTGCGGCCCCCGCGAGTTCATCGCGTTCAGGTGCGCCGTCGCGTCCTCGTCGCTCTGGCCGCCGGAGAGGAAGACGATCCCGGGTACCGCGGCCGGCACATGCTTGTAGAAGCACTCCAGCGTCACCTGGGCGACCTCGTCGACCGACGCGCGATCGGACGCCTCGTAGCCCGAGAGCACCATGTTCGGCTTGAGCAGCGTGCCGCGGAAGTCGACTCGCTGGTCGTGGAGCTCCGTGTAGACCCCTTGGAGGACGCGGCCGGTCGCAACCCGGCTCTCCGCGATCGTGTGCGTGCCGTCCTGCAGGACCTCGGGCTCGACGATCGGGACAAGACCGGCCTCCTGGCAAAGGGCGGCGTACCGGGCGAGCGCGTGCGCGTTCGTCCAGACGCAGTACTCGCTCGGCTTGTCCGGCGCGATCGCGTACGTCGCCCGCCACTTCGCGAAGCGCGCGCCAAGCTCTCGGTACTCCTCGAGACGGTCGCGTAGGCCGTCAAGGCCCTCGGTGATCGTCTCACCGTCCGTCAGCGCCAACGGCTTCGCACCAGTGTCGACCTTGATGCCGGGGATGATCCCCTTGCTCTCGAGCAGCTTCGGGAACGGCGTTCCATCGTCGGTCGACTGGCGGATCGTCTCGTCGTACAGGATCACGCCCGAGATGTAGTCCTCGGCGCGATCGGTCGTGAAGAGCAGCTGCCGGTACTGGCGGCGCGTATCCTCGGTCGACTCGACGCCGATCGAATCGAGGCGTTTCTTGATCGTCCCGGAGCTCTCGTCGGCGGCAAGGATCCCCTTGCCTTCGGCGACGAGCCCCTGTGCGGTCGACTGCAGCGTCTGCAGGTCCATCGTCTCGTCCTCCTTCGAATCTCTCTCGGCTGGATTATTCCCCAGACGTCAGGTTCAACCGTCGTCCTCGGCCGAGGACGGCTCGAGCCCATGGAGGAGCCGGTCGACGCGGCGCAGCTCGTCGGCCGAGGCGGGCTGGATCGAGCCCGCGCTGATCCACCAAGCGGGATGGATCTCGTTCCAGCCGTGCGCGGTGTCGTCGACCCACGGGCCGACGACCTCGACGCGCCGGCCTTCCGCGGGAACGAGAACGCGCGTGCGGTCCCACGGGATGATCTCGACGATCAGCGTCCCGCCGACGCGCGCGTTACCACTCGAAAGCAAGCCTTCCTGGCCGGGGTCGAGCCGGAGCTCGATGTGGATGTCGCCGTCGTAGAGCTCCGGCTTCACCTTCTCAATCGTCCCGACCGCGACGCGGCAGCGGCTCTTCACCTTCAGCCGCTGAGTGTGGTACACGCCCGCGAGTGGCGAGCCGCCGCGGCAGTGCGGCGACGGCGGCGGGCCTGCGCGTAGAAGCGAGCAGCCGGCCACGATGGCAGCGAAAACGACCGAAACCACCAGCGGGCGGCGCACGACGACCACCGTGCCCAAGCCCCCGTCGAGGCGAAAGACGCTCTTTCGGACGGGCTACACTTGGCCGCTAGCGCGGACGTAGCTCAGTTGGTAGAGCATCAGCTTCCCAAGCTGAGGGTCGCGGGTTCGATCCCCGTCGTCCGCTCTCCAGGGACCAAGCCGAAACCCGCTTGAAAAGGCGGGTTTCGGTCTCTCTGGTGGTCGATCTCGTTTACCGCCTGAAACCGCTGGAGACCGCTCGAAACTGGCGACGACTGGCGAACTTCTGGCGAACCCTCTTCGCTCCACATCCCGGTTTTCGGACGTTTGGGCGCGGAATGGGTGCGCTCGTTTCCGATCCTGTCAACGCCGCACGACTGGCGCACAA
>JBKPNB010000047.1:0-7542 GCA_046732395.1 Actinomycetota bacterium
CGTCGCCCTCACCGGCGTCTTCGGCTGCGCGCGCGCCGGGAGCCGAAGCACGAGCTCGTCGCCAGGCGGGAAGCCCGGGGCGAGATACCAGAGAACGTCATCACCAGCGCCGACCCTGGTCTTGTCGCCGCCTTTCTGGGAGCCGACGTGGTTCTTCTTGAGGTACCAGAACTGGTTCGAGTTCTTGGGCGCGAGCCCGCCGATTCCGCAAACGCCGAGGCCGAAGGCGAAGTGGTCGGTGAGCGACAGCGGTCGCAGCGCGGGGACGTGGGGGAGCGCGTCGGCGACGAGCCCGAGCGCGGTCGGATTCGGCACCTTGACCCGATCGCCGCTGCCGCCGGTGCCAGCGCCGAAGCAACGCGCCTTGGGGTCGGTCCGAACCGTCGCCGGCGAGGTGTACTGCGTGACGTCGGCGAGGATCATGCCGTTCGTCGCCTCGACCCGGAGGTTCGCGCCGACGCTCCTCGCGGAGGCCGTCGCCGGCAGCGCGAGAACGATTGCCAGCGCGCAGCCGACCGCCACGCGCGGGAGTGTGGATGAGTGCATCTGGGCCACCCTTTCCTCGAGGGATCTTCATGGCCGGCCGAAGGCAGGTCTCCTGGCTTCCGGGACGGGCCCTCGCGCCTTCCCAGGGTCGTTGCGTCGACCCCAGTGGCCGACTCCGCCACGGCGGCGAAGTCGTGCGATGCCCCATCATCCGGTCACAGTGGCGGGACCGCGCCGGGCTTTCACCGGACTTCCCTTGACCCACGACCGTATGTCGTGGGCAGTCTAACTCGCGGGCGTCGACACCACCCGCGTCGCGCTTACGGCGTCTGCCGGCGCTCCTCGACCTTGCGCCGCAGCTCGTCGACCACCTCCGGCATCGACTGCCGCATCCGCGACAGCTCCCAGTGCTCGATCTTGATCAGCCGGATCTCCGACGTCGCGGTGACCGTCGCCGAGCGCTCCTGGCGCTCGAGCAGGCCCTGCTCGCCGAACACGTCGCCGGCTCCGAGATCGGCGATGTGCCGGCCGTCGCGCTCGACCTTCGCCGTCCCCTCCTGGATCGCGTAGAAGTGGTTTGAGAACCCGCCCTCCTTGACGATCACCTTCCCCGCGGGCCACTCCTCCACGGCGGTCCACGGAGCGATCTTCCCGAGCACCTCGTCGGGCACCTCCGCGAACAGCGGGATCTTCTTCAACGTGGCTGCGTCCAAATGTCCCTCCGGTTCCGATGGTCGCCGGGGTCAACCTAGCCGATGCCACGCCGCCGCGCGCCCCTTGCCAGGACGGCGAGGAGGACGAGAAGAGCCCCGCGCTACACGTACTCCTCGGCCGCGAGTGGCGCCGCCGGCTCGGCGGTGGCGACGCGATCGCGGCGCCGCTCCGCCTCCAGGTCGGGCGAGAAGAACCGCTGGGCGATCGCGGTCGGGACGATCGCCGAGAGGACGACGACGGTCACCAGCAGCGAGAACTGGGTGCGGTCGATGATCCCGGCGTTGAGCCCGTAGAGCGACGAGATCGTCCCGAAGGTGAGACCGGTGCTCATCAGCAGGGTCGTGAAGGCCGCGTGCTCGCCGGCGAAGCGCCGCGCCAGCGGCCCGATGACGCTGGCGAGGACGATGGCCGCGGCGAGGACCGCTGCTAGCTGGACCGGCACCATTGCGATGGCCTCCTTGGATCGGGTTCCGTCCGTAGAGGCCATCAGCGGCCGAAGCCGCGGTTGGAGCGAGCCTCATCGCTCGCCGGGATCGTACCGACCGGCGCGCCGGCCGGCTAGGAGATCAGGGCCACGACCGCCGCCTCGATCCGCTCGCGCTCGACGAACGCGCCTTTGCCGCGGACGGCGCGGTCGAGCGCGGCCCGGATCGTCTCGCCGGAGTCGAAGCGGTCGATCACTCGAGGGTCGATGTAGGCGCTGCGGCAGACCGCCGGCGTGTTGTCGAGATACGCGGCCACCTCCTCGATCGCGCCCTTGACGATCCGCCTCCGCGCCGCCCGGCTCGGCTCCGCGCCGTCGACGCGAGCCAGCGCGACGGCGGCGAGCACGGTCGCGTTCCAGGTCCGGAAGTCCTTGGCGGTGAACTCGCCGCCGGCGCGGTCGCGGAGGTGATCGTTGACCTCGTCTGAGCGGACGTCGACCCAGCGCCGGCCGTCGCGGTAGGCGAGCAACCCGTGGCGATCCGAGGGACGCCGCTTGAGCGCCCGCAGGGTGGGCAGGACGCTCGGGTCCGCGACCGGCTGGACGTGCCGCTTTCCGCCCTTCGCGCGGTAGTCGAAGACCGCCTCGCCGCGCTCGAAGCGCAGGTGGCGGCGGCGCAGCGTCGCGAGGCCGTAGGTCTCGTTCTCGGCCGCGTAGCGCTCGGCCCCGATGCGGAAGAAGCCGAGGTCGAGGAGTCGGACCGCGCACGCGAGAACCCGCTCGCGCACGAGCCCGCGGCGGGCGAGGTCATCGTCGAGGCGCTCGCGCAGCCCGGGGAGCGCCCGCCCGAAATCGAGCATGCGATCGAACTTCCGCTGGTCCTGGCGCTCACGCCAGGCGTCGTGGTAGCGGTACTGCTTGCGCCCGGCGTCGTCGAAGCCGGTGGCCTGGATATGCCCGCGCGGATGGGGGCAGATCCACACCTCCGACCACGCGGGTGGGATCGCCAGCGCCCGGAGCCGGTCGAGCACCTCGCGGTCGGCGATCGGCGTGCCGTCCTCCTCGACGTAGGAGTAGCCACGGCCGCGGCGAACCCGCCGGATTCCGGGCATCGAGCAGTCGCTGCGCCGAAGGCGTGGCATGGCGAGGCGGGGCTACCCGGCTCGCGCCGGGCCGATGCGGCTCAGGTGGCGATCCGGAACCGCATCCGGATCGCTGTGCCCGGATTGAGGCTCAGGATCTCGACGCTGTCGGCGATCGTGCTGATCACCGGCAGCCCCATACCCAGCCCGTGTACACCCGGATGCGGGCGCATCCCGACCCCGCGGTCGGCGACCTCGAGGACGCAGTGCTCGCCGTCCCGATAGCCGACGAGCTCGATCGCGCCGTCTTCTCTGTCCCGATAGCCGTGGACGACGGCGTTGGTCACCGCCTCGGACGCCGCCAGGGCGAGGTCGTTGGGGTCCGCCCCGCAGGCCCGGGCGAAGTCCCGGGCGGCGTGCCTCGCCGCCGCGATACTCGCCGAGCCCGCCGGGAGCTCGACGCTCATGGGCTCAGCGACCACGTGGCGCAGTCCATCAACCAAATCTCTGGCTCAAGTTTCCTTACGGTCATTGCCTTCGCCCGCGCGTTCCCTCGACGCGCCCCTACCCGTTCGCCCGGACTACTAACGGACCAACCGTTCGGCGGGCGCAGACAACCCTCGGCGATCTGATCGGCGCCCCGATGCAGGCGACGATCCGAGATGGCCAGGCCCCGGCGGTGGTGGTCGCCCTCGACGCGGGCGAGAAGCTGACTCGGAGGCAGGGGCGATGATGTTCGTCTCCGGCGAAGTCGCGATGGCTCCAAACGCGCCGGCCGGTGCTGCCGCGCCGAACCGCCTCAGCGGTGGCCCTTGAACGAGATCACCTGCTGGATCCCGCTCGGGCGGTTCGTGTAGCGCATCGTGAACGGCAGCAGTCCCGGCGCGAACTCGATTCGCTCGGCGTTCGCGTCGGCGTGCCAGGCCGAGGGGTCGGATGTTCCCTGGGCGTTCGTAAGCTTCCGGCCGGCGGCGGCGATCGCGGCCCAGATCGAGCGCTGGCACTTATGGAGCTTGCCGCGACCGCAGTAGCTGTTCGCGAACGGCTGCGGCTGCTTCATCCCCAGGAGCCTGCGGATGTCGCGGTCGAAGTACTGGTACCAGCCGTCGTACTGACCGCCCGGCGGGGCGTCGAAGCGCGTGAACAGCGAGTCGAGCTCGCCCCGCTGCGAGCCGAGCCGCGGTCGCATGAACGCGTTCGCGATCTTCGGCCAGGCGGCGTCCATCACCGCCACGCCGGGGTCATCGATCTTGCCGTCGAGGTTGCGGTCGAGGCGGCTGCCCCCGTGCCGCCGCCAGGCCTTCATCACGGACAGCATCCGGGCCGCCTGCGAGTTCGGGGGCGTTGAGCCCCGAAGGAGCCGGCCCAGCAGCGGCACCGTCTCGATCGCCCGCACGTCCTGGGTCGCCGCCGCGTTCATCGCCGAGGCGACCGTCGCCAGCGACCACTTTCCCCGCCCGTTGGCGAGGCGATGCAGGTTGTAGTTGAGGAGGTTGACCCGCGCGGCCGAGCCGTTGCCGCCCCAGGCGTCGTCGGCGGCGCCGAAGCCGTGGGCGCTGACGTTGTTCCAGTTCGTCATCGTCCCCTTCACCGGGGTGTGTTGGGGGTCGACGCCGTGGATGTGCTTGTCCGCCGGCAGGAAGCCGCGCCACTCGTACTTACCCGTGCCGACGGTCGGCAGGCTCGGATCGACCCCCCTCGGCCGAAGCGGCAAGAGACCGCTCGTGTACTCGGCGATGTGCTTGCTGTCGATGTAGAAGGAATTGAAGGTCTGGGGAGTGAGCGCGGCCGCCTTGAAGAACGACTTCGGGCTCGAAACCTGGCCGTCGGAGAGGCGGCGGTTGAAAAGGAGGTCGAGGGCGTCCTTGCCGTAGCTCGCCCGCTTCGACGAGATCGCGACCTTGCGGCCGTTGACCGTCGCGTAGCCCACCACCGGCCCGTGCACGGTCGTCCTGAAGGTGACCTCCTGGTCGGGGCTTCCCTTCAGCACGCCGGCGTCGAAGGTGCCCATCGAGCGGCATTTGCCCCGATAGACGTACCTGGTGTCGCTGTGGCCGCAGAGCGTCTCCGCGTACTGGTCGATGTCGTCGGCGCCGGCCGACGTCAGGGTCGTCGCGAAGTCGGGGCCGCGGCCGATCAGCAGGTATCCCGGGAACGGCGCCGAGGTCGCGCCGCGCCAGTCGAGGCCGGGGGCGTGCATGTCGATCTCGTAGGTGAGGCCCGGATAGTCGTAGCCGATCTGCGGGCCGCCGACGAGCAGCGGGTGCCCGGTCTTCGAGTGATTGGCCTCGACCATCAGCTCGTTGCTCGCCCCCGGGCGCGGCTCGAGGTGGGCGGCCTTCGCTCCGACCGACGCGGCGGGCGTCGGCGTGAAGCTGTGCGGGTCGAGCACGACGCTGCCCGGTGCCCCCGGCTCCTTCGGGGTGTGGTCGTAGTTGAACGTGCCGTCGACGGTCGTCGGGCTGCCGGCGTTCGTGTTCTGCCGGAGATCGTTGAAGACGCTGTAGCCGCGCTTGCGGCCGAGCTGATGCTCGAGCCCGCCTAGGAACTGCGAGCGCCGCGCCTCGTCGCCGCCGCCCTCGCCGAAGAACTGGTCCTTGAGCGCGTTGATGGCGAAGATGTCGTTGCGCGTCCAGGGCTGGTTGGAGGAGCCGCTCGCGGTGAGATAGGCGTTGATTCCGGACACGAAGGTGTCGATGTCGTGGAGAACGGCCCTGCCCTCCTTGCCGGCGTGCCGCAGGACCTCGGACTGCTTCGCGACCGCCGCCTCGGTCTGGGCGCTGGGGACGAACTGCCTGAGGGAGAGGACGAGCCCGATCGCGCTCAGCCCCGGGGGGTCGATCGCCGCGATACGGGCGTCGTAGCGGACCTGCTGACCGAGCAGGCCGCGATCCTCGGCGGCGATCCAGCCCGCGGCCCAGACGCCGCCCGCGTGGGTGGTCGCGGTGACGTGCGGGACGTCGAAGCGGTCGCGGATGATCGTCACGCCTGGGTAGGGCACCCGCTCCGGCGTCCCGGGACCGTCGGTGGAGATGCCGAACTTCTCGGACTTGAAGTCGGTTGCCAGATCGGCGCCGGTGACGTTGTCGAACAGCGGCGTCAGGGCGTCGTACATGCGCGCCTGGGTGTCCGCCCCCGGCGGCGCCGGTACGCCGCCGAACTGCCCCGACGGAATGATGTTGAGCGCGGTCTGCGAGAAGTCTTTCGGGGCTGCACTCGCAGGCGCCGCGAGCGAGAGCGCCGCTGTGGCGACGAGGAGCGCCGCCCAGCGGACCCTCAACCCGCTCGCCTCCTCGTCCCGCCGCCTTCCATGAGCAAGCCGGAAACCTACTTGCCCTAGAGCCTGAACGTCTTCGTCGCCGCGACGGGCTCGGTGCCGCCGTGCCCGACGGCCCGGACCCCGAGGCCGTACTGCGCCCGGCGCAGATGCTTGGCGATGCGAACATATCGACGAATGGCCGACCCATCCGCCACGATCGCCGAGATCTTGGCCCGCCGCGGCGGCGAGGAGATGGCGCTCAACGACCGCCACCTCAACCCCCAGCTCGGCCGGATCGTGCGGACGCTCGGCTACGACCGCCGCTGGGTCGGCGGCGAGGGCGCCTACCTGATCGACGATCGCGGCGACCGCTACCTCGACCTGCTCTCGGGCTACGGCGTGTTCGCGATCGGCCGCAACCACCCGGAGGTGATCGCGGCGATCGAGGACGTGATGGCCGCCCGTACCGCGAATCTCCCCCAGCTCGGGGTCACGCTCCTCACCGGGGTGCTCGCCGAGGAGCTCCTCGGTCGGGCGCCGCCCAGCGTCGACGCGATGGTGCCCGCCAACAGCGGTACCGAGGCGGTCGAGGCGGCGATCAAGCTCGCCCGCGCGACCACCGGCCGCCGCCGGATCCTCTACGCCGATCAGGCCTTCCACGGGCTCTCGCTGGGGGCGCTGTCGCTGAACGGCAACGAGGAGTTCCGAGCCGGCTTCGGGCCGCTCCTCCCCGGCTGCGAGGCGATCGCGTTCGGTGACCTCGACGCTCTCGAGCGCGAGCTCGCCGCCGGCGACGTCGCCGCCCTCGTCGTCGAACCCGTCCAGGGCAAGGGCGTCGTGCTGCCGCCCCCCGACTACCTGCGGGGCGCGCAGGAGCGCTGCCACGCGGCCGGCGCGCTGCTCGTCTGCGACGAGGTCCAGACCGGGCTCGGGCGAACCGGTCGCTTCCTGGCGCTCGAGCATTGGGGCGTCGAGCCGGACCTGATCTGCCTGGCCAAGGCGCTGTCGGGCGGGCTGGTCCCGGTCGGGGCGACGCTCGTCTCGCGCGTGGTGGTCGACCGGGTCTTCGACAGCATGGAGCGGGGTGTCCGCCACGGATCGACCTTCGGGGGCAACGACCTGGCGGCCGCCGCCGGGCTGGCGACGCTGCGGGTCCTGGAGCGCGACGGGCTCGTCACCCGCGCCGAGCGGCTGGGGAAGCTCCTCCTCGAGCTCACGGCGCCGCTCGCCAACCGCTACGAGGTCGTCCGCGAGGTGCGCGGGCTGGGGATGATGTGGGCGATCGACCTCGGCCCCCCGAGCGGCCTCGCGCGAAGATCGGTATGGGGAGCGGTCGAGCACGCGCAGCCCGGGCTGTTCGCCCAGCTCGTGACGGTCCCCCTCTTCCACGAGCACCGGATCCTCTGCCAGGTGGCCGGCCACCGGATGAACGTCGTCAAGGCGCTGCCGGCGCTGGTCGTCTCCGAGGAGGAGATCCGCCGCTTCGCCGCCGCGCTCGACGGGGTCGTCGCCGCCGCCGAGCGGGTGCCGTCGGCGCTGGCCCGGTTCGGCTGGCGGATGGCCCGCCGGGCGCGGGC
>JBKPNB010000048.1:0-6365 GCA_046732395.1 Actinomycetota bacterium
GCCCTTGCCGACCTGGCTCACCGCCTGTCCGGCGCCTTCACCGATCGGCTCGAGCGCCTCCTTGGCACCTTCACCGACATTCTCGACCGCGTCGCCCGACAGGTCGAGCATGTCGCCGGCACCGGCGCCGACCTCCTCGACCGCCTTCCCCACGCTTTGCAGCAGCGCCGGGTTGCGGTCGAGGCTCAACAGGACCCGCTCCAGGATCGCCGTGACGTTGTCCAGCTTTGCCTTCAGGAGGGCCTGCGCCTCGACGCCCTCGATCTTGAGCTCAACCTTGTCGAGCTGCGCCTCCACGCCGACGCCGATCTTGACGAGCTTGCGTACCTCGGCGAGCACGGCCACCTGCGCGTGCAGGTCGTCGACCTCGACATCGACCTCGTCCACCTTGACGACCGGGACGGCGATCAGAACGTCGGGGCCGCCGGCAATGTCCTTCGGATCGACGACCGAATAGTCCTTGAACTCCTCGGCCTTGCGCCTCCGGCGCGAGGTGCTGCGGCCGTTGCTTCCCTTGGTCACGGAGCGCGTCTGAGACGGCCTGACCCGCGCGTGCCCCTCGTCCCCGACGTGTCCCGCCGCGTCTTGAGACGGGTTCTTCAAGGCCCGCGGCTTCGAGCGCTGTTGCTTGGACCCCTGCTTCGAGGAGCCGGACTGCTTGCTCTTCGAGGAGCCGGACTGCTTGCTCTGCGAGCGCGACGAGCTGCTGCGCTTATTGCGCTTTGTGCCGCTGCCGGACTGCTTGCTCCCGGACCGCGAGCTCTGCTTCTTGTTCGTCGCCATAACCCCTCTCCACGAACGCGGGTGCCCCCGCTCGCGAGCTTACGTCTGTGGAGACTCGCCGTACCCCGGTGGCTGAGAAGCAAAACAACGACGCGGGCGAAGCACGATCTCGCCCGTTCCGAGCGTGGCGGGGCAGCGGTGCCAACCTTCCCCCTCGTCGGCTACCGCGTGCCCGGCTACCGCGTGCCGGACAGCCGCTCCTCGATGTTCTCGGCGACCTGATCCAGGTCCAGGTTCTTGGCACGCGCATACGTCGCACGCGCGGCGACCGCGAGCGCGACGCCGAGCACCACGCCCCCGGCCACGCCATGGCGGTGGCCAGAGGATTCAGGCTGGCGCCCGTTCTGCCGCGCGTTCCCGGGGTCATCGACCCCGAGGAACGCATCGAGCGCCGATGCGGCCATCCGCTCGAGGTCGAGGAGCTTGGTCTTCTTTCGTCCCAGCATCCGTTCAGAGAGTTGCTCAGGTCCGGCTCGAGCTGCGGGTGCGACTCGAGCCCGAGCGGCGTGAGCTAGACCCCGATCGGGATCCTCCGCTCGACGAGCGGCTCCGCCCGCTCGACCGGCCCCGCCCCGACGAGGAGGACCGGCTTCGCCCGGCCGACGACGACCGGCTCCGGCCCGACGACCGGCTCCTGCTCGACGACGACGGGCTCCGGCTGGACGAGGAAGAGCTCTTGCGCTTGCCGCTCGACCCGCTCGAGCGCCGCGGCGCGGAGCGCCCGCCGCGGCTCGCGCGCTGCGGCGAGTGCGAGTGCTCGGTGTCGTGGATGTCGTCGAAGTCGGCGTACTCGCGCGCCTTGTCGTACTTCGGATCGTGCGGCTCGACCAGCTCCCCATCGTGGATCACCCCGCGCCAGGCGCCAGTCTCGACCTCCTGCATCTCAATGAAGGCCTTGAACCGCGCCAGGTCGGCGCGCACAGCGCGCTTCACGTGACGCATTCCCCGCGCCGCCTTCTCGACCAGCGACCCGGGCTCGACGTCCAGGGTGACCTGGACGCGCGTCAGTCGGTCGGCGAGCTCATGGAAGGTGACGACGCCGTTATGTGTCACGCCGCTGTTGACCGTCCACTGGATGCGTTCGTCCGGGCGCTGCTCGACGATCTGGCCCTCGAACTCCTTCGACATCCCCCAGACCTTCGTCTTGAAGGAGACGGTGCAGTCATCGTCCTGGGTCGCCTGATCGAGGCGGTGCATGAACTGCGGCCATTCCTCGAACTGGGTCCACTGGTTGTATGCGGTCGAGATCGGCACGCCGATGTCGACTGCCTGCTGGATCGGCATCCGCCGGCCCTTGCCGACGCCGGGCGTCCCTTTCTTGCCCTTCTCGCCACCCTTGCCGCCGGGCAGAATGCTCTTCCCGGCGTCCTTGGCGACTCCGGACGCGCCGCCGGCTTCGTCGATCTTCTTGCCGACGCCCTCCTTGACGCCCTTGCCGACGGTGTTCTTAGCGCCCTTCTTAAGCTTCTCGCCGACACCGGCGCCATCCGTGCCGCCCCCCGAGAAGCGGTTAGAGATGGCCCGCTTCGCCATTCTGCCGGCACCCCGTGCCGCAAATGGAGCGGCGGCGAGCGCGGCGCCGGCCGCGACCCCGCGCACTCCGGAGAGCGACCCGTTCACCTTGCTCAGGGGCGAGCCATGCCCGTTGCTCGACATGCCCTGCGCCGCGTCGCGCGCGAGCTTGCCGAGCGCGCTGCCGATGGTCTCACCTACGTCCTTGACGTCCGCCGCCATGTCTCCTCCTTGACGTTGCTCGTCCATATCCGGCTACCCATCGCGCCGGATCGGTGAACTTCGACGAGGTCCGCGTGCTGCGCGCGTTTTCGACGCGCTCGGCTCCCAGGACAGCGTCGCGCTCAGGACTTCTTCGCCGCCTGATCCGCGGCCTCGCTCACCTGGCGGACGCCGCTCGCGACCCTGCTCACTCGCTGTCCGAGGTGGTCGGCCCGGTTCGCGGCGTCGGTGACGGCGCCAGCGACCTTCCGGGTGTCGACCTTGAAGCCGTCGGTCTTCGGGAGCGAGAACGAGCTGCGCTTCGGCAGCGAGACGCCGAGCACCTTCCGAGGCCGCCTGGACCGCGACACGGCCGCAACCACCGCCGCTCCCGCGAGTCCCGCGAGCGCGGCGCCACCGGCGACCAGCGGCATCTTCGCCTTCTCGACGACGTCGCCGACGCTCCCGGTGGCGTTTTGCACGGCGCTGCTGGCCGTGCCCTTCGCTCCGGTGTCCGTGCCCTTCGCTCCGGCGTTCCGGGCGCTGCCAGATGTCCTGCGCGGCGATGCCGACGTGCTCGAGCGCGAGCGGCTGCCTGCGGTCCGCGTGGAGCGGCTCGAGTCGGCGCCGTTCCTGGAGCTGGTCCCGGCGCGCGTCGACCTGCTCTTCGACGATCCGTTCCGTGATGCGCTCCTGCTCCGGCTCCGCGTCCCCGAGGACTTCGAGGACGAATTCCGGGCGCTGCTTGTCTTGGTCTGTGCCATGGCTCTCTCTCTCTACTGAATCAGTTCAGGGCCAATCCGATACCCGTCGCCGCCGGATCTAATCGATCGCAAAGCAAAGCACTGTTTCCGAAAGATCTCCTGCAAGCCTCCGCCGCGACGGCCGGAGTCGTCGACGACGATACGGGTATCGAGAGGGGATGAAGAGCCTGATGATTGCTGTGACACAGCGGCTGCAGGGCGAGAAGCCGACGGCGATCCGTGCGTTCGCGGGGGCCGCCGTCGCAGGAGCCACAAGCGGCGCGTTGGTCTACAAGCTCCTTCGTAGCTGACCGGGTTCGAACACCGCCAGCAGCGGCGAATGGTCGCTGAGGCCAGCCTGCCGCCATTCGTGCAGGTAGTCGCACCACAACGGGGCCAGGCTCCGGGAAGCGAGGACATGGTCGAGCCGGTGGCCGGCCTTGCGCCGCGAGCGGGTGTGGAAGACCCAGCTCACGTCGCCGCGCTCATAGCCGTGGAGGCCGCGGAAGACGTCGCGCAGATCCCACTCGGCGAGCCCGCAGGCGAGCGAGCGCTCGGCGGTGTCCCAGCGCTCCGACCAGGGCAACCCGTCGACCGCGAATGTCTCCACCTCGCCCTCGGTCGACTCACCTCGCGGGGTGTTGAGGTCGCCGCAGAGGATCCGGTGACGGGAGCAGGGGCGCGCGAGCCGCGCGACGAGCGCCTCGCAGGTCTCGATCTTCACGTCGCCCTCGCGCCTCGTCGGCGGGATGTGGACGTTGTGGATCTCGATCTGCCCCGCGGGCGATTCGCTCACCGCCGAGAGGATGCGCTCGGGCTGCGGGGCGCCGACCAGCTCGAGCTCGGTGAGCTCCCAGCGGCCGGCGGTGAGGTTGAAGAGCCCGCGCGGTCCCCGGAACGCGCCCGAGTCGAGGCAATGGACGAGACCGGCGTCCGCAAGCGCCCGACGCCAGCGCCCGACCGTGCTCGGTCGCACCTCCTGGAGGGCGAGGAGATCGGGTTCCTGGCGCTCCACCGCGGCGGCCTGGTCGCCGAACAGCGTCGTCCTCCCGGCGACGTTCCAGGAGAGCAGGGTCACCCGCGCCATCGGGCCGTCGCTCCCGCCGCCCCGCTTGCTCGCCGGCGCGCGATTATCCGCACCAGGCGCGGGGTAGGCGAGATGGGTCGTGGATCTCGCGCGGGACGGCACCGGCGTCGGGGCATTCCCCGCCAGTGATAGCCACACGATCGGCCTGATCCTGCTCGGCCTCGTCGTCCTGCTCGAGCTGCTCGCCGCGGTGCTGAGCTTCCTCCGCCAGCAGCTCTGATCGCGGCGCCCGGCCGGAGGTGAAGGTCACCGGGTGCCCGAGCTCTGCGACGTCGAAGGATTCCGCCGCTACCTGGCCCGTTTCGGGGCCGGGCGGCAGATCGAATCCGTGGCGGTCGCCGACCCGCCGCTGCTGCGCAACGCCAGCCCGCAGGCGCTCGGCCGGGCGATCGGCGGCGAGCGCCTTTCACGGCCCGGGCGCCACGGCAAGTGGCTGATCGCCCCCGCCGGCGACGCCGAGCTGCTGTTCCACTTCGGGATGACGGGCCGGCTCGTCTGGTCGGCCGACGAGCGCGGGCGCCATCGCCACGATCGGATCGTCCTCCGGCTCCGCGGCGGCGAGCTCCGCTACCGCAATATGCGCCGCTTCGGCGGCGTCTGGCTCGCCCGATCGGCCGGGGAGCGCCGCGAGCTGCTGGCGCCGCTCGGCCCCGACGCCATGGATGTCGATCGGGAATCGCTGCGGGAGATCCTGGCGGGCCGCCGGCGGGGGATGAAGTCGGCGCTGATGGACCAGGAGCTGATCGCCGGGCTCGGCAACCTGCTCAGCGACGAGATCCTCTGGCGGGCGCGAATCGACCCCCGCAAGGGGCCGACGAGCTCACTTCGCGGCACGTCGGGCGCCTCCACGAGGTGATGGTCGAGGTGCTGCGGGCCGGAAACCGGCGGGGCCGGGTGCCCCCGGAGCGCGGCTGGCTGACCGGCGCGCGCGACCGCCGGGACGCCCGCTGTCCGCGCTGCGGGACGAGGCTGCGGCGGGCGACGATCGCCGGGCGGACGACCGTCTGGTGCCCACGCTGCCAGCGCCGCTGAGCGGGATCTGTCATCGATGTACGGAACCGAGGAAGGGAGCAGTTCATGAAGGTTTTCGTCGCCGGTGGCGGCGGGGCGATCGGCAAGCGGCTCGTCCCGCAGCTCGTCGAGCGTGGCCACGAGGTGGTCGCGATGGGAAGATCGCCGGCGAAGGCCGAGGGCCTGCGGGCGCTCGGCGCCGAGATCGCCATCGCCGACGCGCTCGACCGCGAGGCGGTGATCGAGGCCGTCACGCGGGCCCGGCCGGAGATCGTGATCCACCAGCTCACTGCGCTCTCGGGGATGAAGAGCCTGCGGAACTTCGATCGCGAGTTCGCGCTCACCAACCGACTGCGGACCGAGGGTACCGACCACCTGATCGAGGCAGCGCGCGCGGCCGGCGTCCGTCGCTTCATCGCGCAGAGCTACGGCAACTGGAACTACGAGCGCCGCGGCGGGCCGCTCAAGACCGAGGAGGATCCGTTCGACCCGAACCCGCCGGCCAACCAGGCCCGTTCGATCGCGGCGATTCGCTACCTCGAGTCCGCGGTCCTCGGCGCCGACGGAATCGAGGGCGTCGCACTGCGCTACGGCAACTTCTACGGGCCCGGGAACGCGATCTCGCGCAACGGCGAGATCTCCCAGCAGGTGCGCAAGCGACGGCTGCCGATCATCGGCGACGGCGCCGGGATCTGGTCGTTCACCCACGTCGACGACGGCGCCGCGGCCGCCGTCGCGGCGATCGAACGCGGCGGCCCGGGCGTCTACAACGTCGCCGACGACGCCCCGGCGCCGGTTGCCGAGTGGCTGCCGGAGCTGGCACGCGTGCTCGGCGCGAAGCCTCCGCGCCGGGTGCCGGTGTGGCTCGGGCGGCTCGCCGCGGGCGAGGTCGCGGTCTCGATGATGACCGAGATTCGCGGGACCTCGAATGCCAAGGCGAAGCGCGAGCTCGGCTGGCAGCCGCGCTACCCGAGCTACCGCGAGGGCTTCCGCGACGGCCTCGCCTAGAGGCTCTCGCACCGATCAGG
>JBKPNB010000049.1:0-3915 GCA_046732395.1 Actinomycetota bacterium
GTGCTCGCGGCCGCCGGCGGGTGGGCGGCGCGAACCGGCGAGCGGCCGGCGGGACTCGACGACCGCAACGTGGAGGTTCTCCGGCTCGCCGTGCGCGGCGGTACGGACCGCGCGATCGCGGCCGCGCTCGGGCTGGAGCCGACGGACGTCGCGGCGTGCATCGAGGAGGTCTACGCCACGGTCGGCGCTGCGAGCCGGTCGGCGGCGGCGCTGTTCGCGATCCGCCACGGCCTGCTCGGCAATCGGCGTTAGGGTCCCGCCTCCCGCGGGCAAGAGCAAGTCGCAGCGATGGCCAAGATCAAAGTCCGAAACCCGATCGTCGAGCTCGACGGCGACGAGATGACCCGGATCATCTGGGCGTTCATCAAGGAGCAGCTGATCCTCCCCTACCTCGACGTCGAGCTCGTCTACTTCGACCTCGGAATCGAGAGCCGAGACGCGACCGAGGATCGGATCACTGTCGATGCCGCGAACGCGATCAAGGAGCACGGGGTGGGGGTGAAGTGCGCGACCATCACCCCCGACGAGGCCCGGGTCGAGGAGTTCGGCCTGAAGGAGATGTACCGCTCGCCGAACGGGACGATCCGCAACATCCTCGGTGGGGTCATCTTTCGCGAGCCGATCGTGATCTCGAACATCCCCCGCCTCGTCCAGGGGTGGACGAAGCCGATCGTGATCGGCCGTCACGCGTTCGGCGACCAGTACCGGGCCAGCGACCTGGTGGTCCCCGGCGAGGGGTCGCTCACCCTGACCTACACGCCGAAGGATGGTTCGGACCCGGTCGAGCTCGATGTCTACGACTTCCCGGGCGGCGGCGTGGCGCTCGCCATGTACAACCTCGACGAGTCGATCCGGGACTTCGCCCGGGCCTCGTTCCGCTACGGGCTCGAGCGCGGCTATCCGGTCTACATGTCGACCAAGAACACGATCCTCAAGCGCTACGACGGACGCTTCAAAGACCTCTTCGCCGAGGTGTACGAGAGCGAGTTCCGGTCGGAGTTCGAGGAGCGCGGCCTGACCTACGAGCACCGCCTGATCGACGACATGGTGGCCGCGGCGCTGAAGTGGGAGGGGGGCTACGTGTGGGCGTGCAAGAACTACGACGGCGACGTCCAGTCCGACACCGTCGCCCAGGGGTTCGGCTCGCTGGGACTGATGACCAGCGTGCTGATGACCGCCGATGGGAAGACGGTCGAGGCGGAGGCCGCGCACGGCACCGTCACCCGGCACTTCCGCCAGCACCAGCAGGGAAAGCCGACCTCGACCAACCCGATCGCGTCGATCTTCGCCTGGACCCGCGCGCTCGGCGCCCGGGGGCGGATGGACTCGACCCCGGAGGTGGGTGCGTTCGCCGAGACGCTCGAGCGGGTCTGCGTGGAGACCGTCGAGGGGGGAAGGATGACGAAGGATCTGGCGCTGCTGGTGGGTGGCGACCAGGACTACCTGACGACACAGGAGTTCCTAGGGGCGATCAACGAGAACCTGCGGACGGCGGTGGGATAGCCCGGCAGGTGGCAGGTAGCAGGTAGAAAGGAAGACGAGAGTGAGCAACGGCCCAGTCAATGTCACCGTCACCGGCGCCGCCGGGCAAATCGGCTACGCGATCCTGTTCCGGATCGCGAGCGGTCAGATGCTCGGCTCGGACACCGAGGTGAACCTGCGGCTCCTCGAGATTCCGGACGCCGTCCCGGCCGCCGAGGGGGCGGCGATGGAGCTCGACGACTGTGCGTTCCCACTGCTCGGCGCCGTCGACATCTTCGACGACGCGAAGCCGGCCTTCGAGGGCTGCAACGTCGCGGTCCTGGTCGGCGCTCGGCCGCGGACGAAGGGGATGGAGCGCGCCGACCTGCTCGAGGCGAACGGGGGGATCTTCAAGCCGCAGGGGGAGGCGATCAATGCCGGCGCCGCCGACGACGTCCGGGTGTTGGTGGTCGGCAATCCGGCCAACACGAACTGCCTGATCGCCGCCGCTCACGCGCCGGACGTGCCCCGGGATCGGTTCACATCGATGATGCGCCTCGACCACAACCGCGCGATCGCCCAGCTGGCGAACAAGACGGGCGCGAGGGTCTCCGAGATCAGCAACATGACGGTTTGGGGGAACCACTCGCCCTCGCAGTACCCGGACCTCCATCATGCGAAGGTGCGCGGCTCCTCGGCATGGGACGCGGTCGGCGACGAGGCCTGGATCGCCGACGAGTTCATCCCCACGGTCGCGAAGCGCGGCGCGGCGGTGATCGAGGCGCGCGGTGCGTCGAGCGCGGCCTCCGCCGCGACGGCGGCGATCGACCACGTTCGCGACTGGACGCTGGGAACCGCCGACGGCGACTGGGTCTCGATGGGCGTCGTCTCCGACGGCTCCTACGGCGTCGACGAGGGACTGGTGTCCGGATTCCCGTGCCGCTGCAGGGACGGGCAGCTCTCGATCGTCGATGGCCTCGACATCGACGACTTCTCCCGCGAGCGGATCGACGCCTCGGTCGCCGAGCTACGCGACGAGCGCGAGGCGGTCGCGAAGCTCGACCTCCTGTAGACCGGGCGGGAACCGTTCCGTTTCTGCGGGGGATTCCCCCCGGCGGTCAGCTCGCCGCGGTATAGGAGCGCCCGGACTTCTGGACCCGGCCCTCCTTCTGGAGGTCGCCGAGCACCCGGTACAGGTAGTTCGGCTTGATCCGCATCTGCTTGGCGATCTCCGAGGCCGTGATGCCCGGGTTCGCGGAGATGATCTTCACGGCTTGATCGGCGCGGGTGGTGCCGCGGCGCCGTCGGCGCCGTGTGGTCGTAGCTGCGGCAGCGCCTCGAGGGCGGCCCGGGCCGCGGCGCCCCTGGCGCCCGTCGGTGAGGTTCGAGAGCGCGCGCTGGAGCCTCCCGAGTTCCTTCTCGAGCTCGTTGATCCGGTCCTTCAGAAGGGACGCAGCCTGCTCGACCGCGCCGGTGACGGATGGCATACCACCGTTCCTCTCCGTAACGGTGTGTATCCGCCACCGTTACCGTTGTTTGCAAGTCCGATGCAGCTTGTGAGTGTAGTGAGATCGGAGTGAGGATGAGGGTTCGCTGGGCGGTTCCCGAAGACGCGCGCGCGATCGCTGAGGTCCACGTGAGCTCGTGGCGGGCCGCCTACCGGGGCCTGATCCCGGACGAGACGCTCGCTCGGATCACCGTCTCCGAGCGCGAACCGAAGTGGCGGGAGTGGCTGTCGGACCCGACCAGGCCGTCGACACTCGTCGCCGGCCACGCCGACCGTATCGAGGGGTTCTGCTCGGTGGCGATGCCCGCCCGCAGCCTCGAGGAGGACTCGGACCTGGCCGAGATCCCGGCCTTCTACGTCGCCCCCGGCGCCTGGCGACGGGGGGTGGGATCGGCATTGATGACGCGCGCGCTCGCCGAGATGGCGGCGGCGGGATTCGCCCAGGCGCTGGTCTGGGTGCTCGAGGGAAACGATCGCGCGATCGCGTTCTACGAGGCGACCGGCTGGCGGCTTGACGGCGGCCGCGACCAGTGGACGCCGCAGGTCGAGGGCGCCGAACCGCTGCCCACGGTCAGCCTTCGGGTCGAGGTGGGACGCGAGAGCTGAGGGCTAGTTCCGGCGCCGCCGCGGCAGGGTGCGGAAGACCGCGTCCCAGAGCGGCGTCGAGACCCCGAACCCGAAGCGGTGATCCTGGAAGTGGTGGCGCATGTGCTGCTCGCGCAGCCGCTTGCCGAGCTTCGTCTTCGGGGTGTGATGGTGCACGTGGTAGTGGGTGTAGTCGTAGGCGAGGTAGCCAGCGATGAACCCAGCGAAGATCGGGAACGCCGCCGGGGTGCCGAAGACGAGGACGAACAGCCCGAAGAAGAGCGCCGCCAGCGGCACGCTCGCTCCCGGCGGCATCACCAGCCGCAGGCGGTCGTTCGGGTGGTCGTGATGGACCCCGTGGA
>JBKPNB010000050.1:0-12094 GCA_046732395.1 Actinomycetota bacterium
ATCTCGATGATCGCGAAGTTGAAACGCGGCGTGTCGGCGCTGCGGGCCAGGAACTCGACGTTGCCGAGGACGTGGCCCTCGCCGGGCTGAATGACGACGGGCGCCGCCATAGCGTCGATCCTATGGTTCAGTTCCACGGGAGCGCGGCGCGGGTCTCCCAGTAGTCGGACGGATCCTCGGCGATCGCGTCGAGCGGCTCGAGCCGCTCAGCGTCGAGGTCGACGGCCAAGGCCGCGAGGTTGCCGCGCAGCTGCTCGGGCGTCGCCGCCCCGCTGAGAACGACGTCCGCCCAAGGCTGGGCGAGGACCGCGGCGAGCGCCACGGCGTCCGGCGTGCTCGCCACCTCGCGCGCCGCCTCGTCGAGCCCGGGAACGGCCCGGGGCGAGGTCAGCCTGCCGTTGGCGAGCGCCTCCTTGACGATCACTCCCATCCCGGCGTCGTGCGCGGCCGCCAGCGCCGCCCCCGCCGAGCGCTCGAGCAGGTTCCAGGTCGCCTGGACGGTGTCGAATCCGCCGAGCTCGATCGCCCGCTCGATGGTCTCGGCCTGCCGGGGCCCGGTCACCGTCAGTCCAATCGCGAGCCCGCAGTCGCGGAGCCGCGCCAGCTCCTCGAGCACCCCGGCGTCGTCGAGCACCCCGCTCTCCATGGTCGCCGAATGGATCTGATAGAGGCGAAGCTTCGCTTCGAGGAGCTCCCGGCTCTCGCCGAGGTGGCGGCGAAGGGTGGCGACCGACAAATCCTTGACCTCGTGGACCGGCGCGTCGACCCGCCAGTCGGCCGTGTACGTATAGCCCCACTTGGAGCCAACGGTGACCTCGCCGGATCCGACACCGCGCCGCTCGAGCCAGCCGGCGAGGAAGGCCTCCGCGCGCCCGTAGGACCGGGCGGCGTCGAAGTAGCGCACGCCGCCCGCATAGGCGAAATCGAGCACCGCGTGCGCCGCGCGCTCCATCGACTCCACGTCCACGCGTCCGCCGAGGTCCGAGGAGTGGCCGATGTTGATGTAGCCCGGCCGGCCGAGGGCGGCGAGCCCGAACCCGATGCGGCTCACCCGCAGACCGCTGTCGCCGAGGGTCGCGGCGGCGGCGCCGGGCATCAGGGCACGTGCTCGAGCGCCGGCGGCCGCTCGGCTCTCCGCCTGATGCGGGCCGCGTTCCTCGCCCTCCTCACCGCGGCGCTCAGGGTGACGGTGTCGTAGGCGCCCTGGTGGCGCCGGCCGTTGATGAAGAAGCTCGGGGTGCCGGCGACCCCGCTGGCGTCCGCGCTCGCGACATCCTCGGCGACGCGCGGCGCGTGCTCACGGTCGTGGAGCTCGCGCCAGAAACGGTCGACGTCGAGACCCAGCTCCTCCGCGTGGCGCGCGAGGTCGCGCGGGGTCAGCTCGTCCTGATGCGCGAGGAGCCGGTCGTTCATCTCCCAGAAGGCGTCCTGGGAGGCGGCCGCTTCGGCCGCCTCGGCCGCCATTTGAGCGTTGGGATGGACGTCGTTGAGGGGGAGGTGGCGCCAGACGTAGCGGAGGTCGTCGCCGAACGAGTCGAGCAGCTCGCGGATCACGACCTCCGCCTGGCCGCAGTACGGGCACTGGTAGTCGCCGTACTCGATCAACGTCACCGGCGCCGCATCGGAGCCCCGGATGTGATCGCGGTCGGGGTCGACGTCGTCCGAGAGGTCGAGGAGCTCTTCGGCGGTGCCCGCGATCTGCCGCGCTCGCGCCTCGGCCGGCATCCGCCTGACCGTCCGGAACACGCCGACGGCCAGGAGCGCGGCGAGGAGCGCCGCCGTCAGCGTGCCGAGCTTCGCCTCCTCGAGCGTCCGGCCGTGGAACGCGATGCTCGCGACCAGCAGGGAGACCGTGAACCCGATTCCGGCGACCGTGCCGCCGCCGGCGATCACCGGCCAGCTCAGGCTCCGGCGAAGACCCGCGAGCCACGGCCGCGTCGCGAGCCACGACATGCCGAGGATCCCGAGCGGCTTGCCGATCACGTAGCCGAACAGGATCCCGAGCGTCACCGGCGAGCCGACGGCGTCGCCGAGCAGGTTGCCGTCGATGTGGATGCCGGCGTTCGCCAGCGCGAACACCGGGACGATCACGAAGCTCGTCCACGGGTGAAGCCGGTACTGGAGGCGCTCGTTGGCGGAGATCGCCGACGCGACGCTGAGCTGCGCCGTGCGGGCGAGCTCGGGCGTCGGCTGCTCGCGAAACGACCGCGTGAGCTCCGTCACCCGCTCGAGATCACCGCGGGCCGGCGGGTAGGCGCTGGTCACCAGCCCCGCCGCGAGCCCGGCGACGAGCGGATCGATGCCCGACTCGAAGAGCGCGACCCACAGCCCGACGCCGAGGATCACCGCCACCTGCCGCCGCCCGCCGGCGGGCGCGTAGCGGAGGCCGAACAGTGCCGCGAAGAGGACGAGCGCGATCGCGAGCGGGAGCCACGAGACGCTCTCCGTGTAGACGGTGGCGATCACCGCCAGCGCGACGAGGTCGTCGACCACCGCGAGCGTCAGCAGGCGGACGCGAAGGCGGGTGGCGCCGGAGGCAACCAGCGCCAGCACCCCGAGCGCGAAGGCGGTGTCGGTCGACATCGCGGCGCCCCACCCGTGGGCCCCGGGTCCGCCCGCGTTGAAGGCGAGGAAGATCGCGATCGGCAGCCCGATCCCGCCGACCGCCGCGACCACCGGGATCGCCAGCCGCCGCCGCTCGCGCAGCTCGCCGGTGTCGAGCTCGCGCTTCGCCTCGAGCCCGACGACGAGGAAGAAGAACGTCATCAGTCCCTCGTTGACCCAATGGCGCAGATCGAGCGAGATGCCGGCGTCCCCGAGGTGGATCGATAGCTTCGTCCTCCACAGCGACTCGTAGGAATCCGACCACGGCGAGTTGGCCCACACCAGCGCCGCCACTGCGGCGACCAGCAACACCACCGCGCCGCCGGTCTCGGCGCTGAGGAAGTCCCGGATCGGCGCGGCGAGGTTCCGCGCCCAGGCCGTGCGTCCGGTGAACGAAGCCCGAACCGATCTGGACCGGCCGCCCGGGCCGGATCCCACCGGTTCGGCTTCGGCGCTCATTGGACGTAGCCTAGGCGCGCCCGGCGCGATACTTGGGGGCGGTGAGCGAGGGGCCGATCGTCAAGCTGCGCGACGGGACCAGGGCGCTGATCCGGCCGATCGGGCCCGGCGATCGCGACCGGCTCAACGAGGGGTTCCTCAGCGCCAGCCCTGAGTCGATCTTCCTGCGCTTCCTCGCGCCCCAGCCGCGGCTCTCGAACAGCCAGCTCGACTACCTGACCGCGATCGACCACGATCACCACGAGGCGCTGATCGCGGTCGACCCGGAGACCGGCCAGAGCTTCGGCACCGCCCGCTACGTTCGCAGCGACGAGCACCCCGAGACCGCCGAGTTCGCGGTCGGGGTCGGCGACAGGTGGATGCGGATCGGCCTCGGGACGGCGCTTTTGACGGCGCTCGCCGCCCGCGCGCGCGAGGCCGGCGTGATCAGGTTCACGGGCCTCATCCATGCCGACAACACCGCGATCAAGCGGCTGCTCGAGAAGGTCGCCGGGAGCTACGAAACCCGGCAGACGGGCGAGGGCGCGCTCGAGGTGGAGGTCGAGCTGCGGGACGTCGGCCCGTAGCCGCGAGCGGCGGGGGACGCGGAGCCCCCGCCGCCACGCGAGGGCGATCACCCGACGATCACCTCGCCGCCGCGGTCCGGCACGACGACGAGCATGCTGCGCTGCGCGCGCTCACCCTCGGCCCGCACCGGGCGAATCTTCAGATCCGCGGCGGCGCGCAGCACCTCGCGCATCTCCATCTCTGCGAACGGCGCTCCGGCGCAGCGACGGACGCCTCCCCCGAACGGGATCCACGACATCGGGTTCGGCGTCGCATCCTCAAGCCAGCGCTCGGGCCGAAATGCGCCGGCAGCGGGCCAGAGATCCTCGCGGCGCATCGCGAGCCACAGGCAGGCGGCCACCTGGACGCCGGCGGGCAGCTCCGTACCGGCGATCCGCGCCGGCTCGAGTAGCCGCCGGGGAGCGATGGTGAGGGCCGGGCGCACCCGCAGCACCTCCCTGACGACCGCGTCGAGGTAGGCCGGCTCGCCCTCGGCGAGGCGAGCGTGCACGTCGGGGTGGCGCGAGAGCCGCTCGAAGGCCCAGGCGAGCGAGGCCGCGGAGCTGTCGTGCCCGCCGACAAGGAGCGCGACGAGCTGGTCCCGCAGGTGGCGATCCGTGGGCGGGTTGCCGTCCTCGTCGCGCTGCTCGAGGAGCAGCGCGAGCACCGAGTTGCCAGCCGGCTCGGCGCGCCGCCGCGCGACGACGTCCAGGAGCAGCGCGTCGAAGCGCTCGACCGCGAGACGAAAGCGGCCCCACGGGCTGGCCGGCCCGAGGTCGCGCTGCAGGAGAGCCATGGCCAGCATCCGCGGCAACGATCGAACGCCGCCGAGCGCGCCCTCGACAGCCTCGCGCAGCTCGTCGGTCTCCTGCCCCCCGTGCGCCCCGAAGACGACGCGCAGGATGATGTCCAGCGTCAGATGCCGCATCCGCTCCAACGTCACCACGCGACCTCTCCAGGTGCCGAGCTCGCGGCGGGCGAGCTCGGCGACCGTCGGAGCGAATGCGCGCATCCGCTCGCCGTGGAAGGGCGTCTGCATCAGCCGGCGCTCGCGGAGATGCTCCTCCCCGTCGAGCAACAGGATCGAGTGCGCTCCGGCGAAGGGTCGCAGAAACTCCCAGCTCTGCCCGGCCGGGGCGATTGCTGGATCCAGTCGGAAGATCTCGCGGACATGGTCGGGGTGCGAGAAGAGGACCATCGGCTCGGCGGTCCAATAGGTGCGGATGGTGGCCGGGTCGCCGAAGCGATCGTGCACGCGCCGCAGGAACGCGGCCGGCCTCGCCATCCAGGCGGCCGTCTGCCAAGCGGCGGGGGCGCGCGGGCCCGGCGGCAGGTCCATGGCTTCGAGCCTACGCCGTGGCGCGTTCGGCGCCTGACATCATCTGAGGATGCCGGCGCATCACGTCCGCGACCACTGCCTGGCGCCGACGCGGCAGGTCGACGCGCCGATCTACGGCGGTCGCTACGGACGGCTGCTCCCGGCGCTCCGGCCGCTCGTCACCGATGCCCCACTTCTGCATGCACTCGGCCGGAGCGGCGGGCCGTGTGACGGGACCCCGTTCGCGGACGGCGGCGGCGACGATGCTCGGGAGGCCGCGGGCTGGCCGCTGTTCGGGCAGTTCGTGGCCCACGACATCACCGCCGACCGCTCGCCGGTCACCCACCATGCCGACCCCGACGCGATCCGCAACTTCCGGACGCCGCGGGTCAACCTCGAGTGCGTCTACGGCGGCGGACCGGTCGGGAGTCCGTACCTGTACGAGCGCGACGACACGTCGCAGCTCCTGCTCGGCGAGAACGACGCCGGACGGACCGACGACCTCCCGCGCAACCGCCAGGGCATCGCGCTGATCGGGGACCCGCGGAACGACGTCCACCTGTTCGTCGCCCAGCTCCACGTGGCGATGATGAAGCTCCACAACCTCCTCGTCGATCGGCTCCGCGAGGACGGCGTGCCCGATGGCGATCTCTTCGAGGAGGCGCGGCGGGCGGCCACCTGGCACTACCAGTGGACCGTCGTCCATGATTTCCTGCCGCGGCTGATCGGCGCCGAGCTCACCGACGAACTCCTCCGCGACGGGCCGCAGGTCTTCCTCGCCGCCGAGCGCCATCGCGAGCCGTTCATCCCGTTCGAGTTCGCCGACGCCGCCTACCGCTACGGCCACAGCCAGATCCGCCACGCCTACCGGATCGCGGCCGACGGGCCACCGCTCCCGATATTCCCCGACCTCGTCGGCTTCCGGCCGGTGCCGGCGGAGCGGGTCGTCGACTGGACGCAACTGTTCGACTTC
The DNA here is from genome assembly GCA_046732395.1 of Actinomycetota bacterium. Lineage (GTDB taxonomy): Bacteria > Actinomycetota > Thermoleophilia > Solirubrobacterales > 70-9 > JAWVFM01. The sequence continues at coordinate 5,901 of JBKPNB010000050.1, forward strand.
GACGGGAACGAGCCGGCGCAGCGGGCGAAGAAGATCGACGGGCGGCTGCCCCGCTCGCTGATCGAGTTGCCGGTCGCGATCACCGGCGACGTCGACGGCGACCTCCGTTCGCTGGCGGTCCGCGACCTCGAGCGCGGCAGCGGCGTCAGCCTGCCCTCCGGGGAGGCGGTGGCGGCCGAGTTCGACGCCGAGCCGCTGACGAGCGAAGAGCTCGGGCTCCCGGGCGACTGGCGGGGCGAGACGCCGCTCTGGTTCTACATCGTCAGGGAGGCCGGGGCGCGGCGCGACGGCGATCGGCTCGGACCGGTCGGCGCCCGGATCGTCGGCGAGGTGCTCGTCGGGCTGATCGACCGCGACCCCGAGTCGTTCCTCGCCAACGACCCGGACTGGCGGCCGACGCTGGCCGGCGAGCACGAGCGGGGCTTCGGGCTCGCCGATCTGCTCTCGGCGGCGACGTAGGATCCGCGCCGGGTGTGCCGCCTCTTCGGCATGACCAGCGGAGACCGTCCGATGCGCGCCACCTTCTGGCTGCTGGAGGCGCCCGACTCGCTGGCCGAGCAGAGCCGGCGGAATCCCGATGGCTACGGTCTCGCCACGTTCGGCGAGAACGCGCGCCCTCGCATCGCCAAGCGGCCCGCGGAGGCGTACGAGGACGCGCTCTTCGCGCGCGAGGCGAGGCAGGAGTGCTCGCGCACGTTCGTCGCGCACGTGCGCTACGCCTCCTCCGGCGGGCTCACGATCGAGAACACGCACCGGTTCGAGCAGGAGGGCCGCGTCTTCGCGCACAGGGGCTACATCGGCGACCTCGAGGCGCTCGACTCGCGGTTGGGCGAGCACCGCGAGCTGGTCCGCGGCGATACCTCGTCCTCGCCTCGGCCACCGACATCTGGGCGTTCCGCTACCCGGAGAGCCACGGGCTGCGGATGCTCGAGCGGGGGTCGGCGGGCCGAGCGGCGAGCGCCACCTCGATGCGGCGAGCCGGGCCGGGACCGTGCGGGTTCGATCGGCCTCGCTCGCCACCCAGGCTTCGGTGATCTTCGCCAGCGAGCAGATGGACGAGGACGACGGGTGGCGAATGCTCGAGTTCGGGGAGCTCGTCCACGTCGGCGGCGACCTGCACGCCAGCTCCCGCGTGGCGCTCGCCGAGCAACCGGCCCGGCTCGCGAGGCTCGAGGATCTCGATCCACGCGCGGCCGCCTCGTTGCGCGAGGCGGCGCCGCTCGGCTCGACGTCCTAGCGCGCCAATGGGGTCGATGACGAGGGTGGTGGTCGTGGGCGCGGGCTTCGCCGGGCTGGCCGCGGCCGACGAGCTGCGGGCCGCGGGCGTCGAGGTGACGGTGCTCGAGGCTCGCGACCGCGTCGGCGGCCGTGTTTGGTCGGTGCCGTTCGCGGGCGGCGTCGCCGAGCGGGGCGCGGAGTTCATCCTCCCGGGCAACACCACCATCGAGGCGCTCGCCGAGCGCTTCGCCCTGCCGCTCGTCCGCAAGGGCACGCCCTACGGCCGGCGGACGCCGCGGCGCGAGGAGGCCGTCCCGGATGGCGAGCTCGAGGCGGTCTTCGACCGGATCGCCGCCGGCTCGGTGCCGCAGGGCGCCGAGACCGTCGCCGACGCGATCGAAGAGCTCGGGCTCGAGCCGCGGATGGCGGCGCTGATCCGGGCCCGGATCGAGGTGTCGATGGGGCACCCGGCGGACGACCTGCGCGGAGAGGTGCTCGGCGAGGGGGCGGCGACCTTCGGCGACTTCGACAGCTACACCGTCGGCGGCGGCAACGCCGAGCTCGCGCGAGCGCTCGCCGCCGAGCTCGGCGCGGCGATCCACCTCTCCTCGCCGGTGCGGCGGCTGCGCTGGGGCGATCGGGGGGTCACGGTCGGGACCGACACCGATGAGCTCGACGCCGACGCCGCCGTGATCGCCGTCCCGACCGCGCCGCTCGCCGAGATCGGCTTCGAGCCTCCGCTCCGGGGGCCGACCGCCGAGGCGCTGGCGTCGGTCCGATACGGGCAGAACGCGAAGCTCTTCGTCGCCCTCCGGGCTCCGAGCCCGCCGAGCGCGATCATGTCCGTCCGGCGCCGCTTCTGGTCCTACACCCAGCTCGATTCGAGCGGCGAGCCGGCGCCGTTCGTCACCGCCTACGCGGGGACGCCCGCCGCGGTCGGCGCGCTCGCGGAGGACGCCGACGGTTGGCTCGAGGAGCTCGCGGCGCTCCGCCCCGAGCTCGAGCTCAACCCCGAGGGGGCGCTGCTCTCGACCTGGCACGACGATCTCTGGGTCCGTGGCTCCTACTCGGCCCGCAGCGTCTCCTCTCCGCTCCGCGATGCCGACCTCAAGCGGCCGATCGGGCCGCTCCACTTCGCCGGCGAGCACACCGCGGGCGGCTGGCACGGCCTGATGGAGGGGGCGCTTCGTAGCGGGATCCGCGCCGCCCGTCAGCTGCTCGGCGGCGTCTCGCCCGCCTGAGCGCGGCGCGAGGGGATCAAGCCGTAGATCGTCGCCGGCGAGCCCGACCCGTGCGAGTTGCGCGGGCCGCCCACCACGACCCAGGCGCCTGTCGGCGGCAGCAGCTCGACGTGGGTGAGGTTTTCGAGGTCGATTCGGTGGCGGTGGAAGACGAGCGAGCTCTCGCGGAAGTGAGCATCGGTGGCGGGGTCGGGCCCGAAGGTGTCGGTGCCGAGCGCGCCCCGCTTCCCGAGCACGCCGCGGCGGATCAGCCACTTGACGGCGGTGAGGCTGAAGCCCGGTTGGTGGAACCCGCGGCGCCCGGTGCCGCAGTTGTAGTAGGTGCGCACGCGAGGCCTGTGGCCGTTTGCCCAGAACTTCGAGCACCCCGTCAGCAGGATCACCGCCGCGTCCTTGGGCAGGGCCCCGTACCGCCTCTCCCAGGCCTTCAGGTCGGCCACCGTCGCCCGGTAGTCAACGTTGCGGCGGACCTGCGGCCGGATGTCGACAACCGCCGCCGGGAGGATCAGGTCGCGGGGATCGAGTTGTGGAGCGCAGGCCGCGCCGACGTGGAAGTGACACGGGGCGCCCCAGTGGGTTCCGGTGTGCTCGCCCTCCTTCACGTACTGGAGGTAGAAGCCGTCGCGCCGGACGGTGAACGGAACGGATGTCTTGAACGCCGGGTCACCCGGAAAGCCGGGCGTCGTCCGGGGGTTGTTGATGTGCGAGAGGAAGATCGCCCGGCCGAAGTCGGTGGGAACGAACGGGGCGCCGGCGCTCGCCGAGGGCCCGTTCGAGCCGAGCAGCGTCGCGATGAGGACACCGCCGCCAAACAGCAGGGCCCCGACCAGCACCGCGGTCCCCGTTCGCCTGAACACGCTGATCACCGTCTCCTCGGATCGAGCGGCTCGAATCGTACGCCCAACGCAGCGGCCATTCCTGTGTCGCGAAACGATCGAATAGCGTCGGCGGATCGCGACCACCACCGAGACCGCGCCCGCCGGGCTCAGCGAGGCCGAGGCCGCGCGCCGCCTCGCAGCGCGCGGCGAGCTCCCCCGCGAGGGGGCGAGCCGCTCCTACGCCAGCATCATCCGCGCCAACACGCTGACGATCCCGAACGGGATCCTGCTCTTCTTCGGCGTGCTGACGCTCGTCTTCGGGTCGTGGCGGGATGCGCTCTTCCTCGGGATCCTGGTCTCGAACATCGTGATCGGGTCGTTCCAGGAGATCCGCTCGAAGCGGGCCCTCGACCGGCTGGCGGCGCTTGTCGCGCCCGACGCCTCCGTGGTACGCGACGGGTCCGAGCGCCGGGTGCCCCTGGAGGGGGTCGTCGTCGGGGACCTCGTCCGCCTGTCCGCCGGCGATCAGGTGGTGGCCGACGGCCAGGTGGTGACGGCCGCCGGGCTTGCGCTCGACGAGGCGAACCTGACCGGCGAGTCCGAGCTCGTCGTGCGCGGCCCCGGCGAGCCGATCTGGTCCGGCTCGTTCGCGGTCGAGGGCACGGCGCTGTACGAGGCCACGGCGGTCGGGCCGGATAGCCGGGCGGCGCGGCTGACCGCGACCGCGCGGGCGTTTCGCCACCCGCGCTCGCCGCTCGAGCGGGCGAACGACCGGCTCCTGCTGTGGCTCACCGCGCTCGCGATCCCGCTCGCGATCGGAATCGCCGTCTCGGTCCTGGCGCGCGGAGGGACCTCCGAGACGCGGATCCAGAACCTCACGGCGGGCATCGTCAACCTGGTCCCGGAGGGCCTGATCCTGCTGATCAGCCTCACCGCGGCGGTGTCGGCGTTCAAGATGGCCCAGCGGGGCGTGCTCGCCCAGCAACTCAACGCGATCGAGTCGCTGGCCTCGGTCGACGTCGTCTGCACCGACAAGACGGGAACGCTCACCGAGGCGACGCTCCGGGTGGTCGAGCTCGTCCCCGCTGTCGGCGAAGATAAGGCGGCGCTGGCGGGGGCGCTCGCGCTCTACGCCGCCAGCGCGCCGGCGCGAAACGCCACCCTCGACGCCGTCGCGGAGGCCGGGCTCGACTCGGTCGACCCGCGGCCCGTCGCGGCGCAGGTGCCGTTCTCCTCGCGGCGGCGTTGGAGCGCGCTCGACCTCGGCGAGGACCGTCTCGTCCTCGGTGCGCCCGAGCGCTTCGATGACCCTCGCCTCGGCGACCGCGCGCGGGAGGAGGCGCAGGCCGGACGCCGGGTGCTCGCGCTCGGCCACACCGAGGCGGAGCTCCCAACCGCCGGCGACGAGCCGCCGTTCCCGAGCGATGTCCGCGCGCTCGGCCTCGTCGTCCTCGCCGAGCGGCTGCGCCCGAACGCGCCGGCGACGGTCGCGTTCCTCGCCGCGCAGGAGGTCGAGCTCGAGGTGCTGTCCGGCGATGCGCCGGCGACGGTGGGCGCGATCGCCCGCGACGCCGGAGTGCCGGGTCGGACGCCGGCGCTCGACGGCGAGGCGCTCCCCTCGGATGCGGAGGCGCTCCGCGACGCCGTCCTCGCGGCGCCGGCGGTCGGGCGGATCTCGCCGGAGGGCAAGCGGGCCGTCGTCAACTCGCTCACCGACGCCGGGCGCTACGTGGCGATGGTCGGCGACGGGGTCAACGATGTGCCGGCGCTCAAGGAGGCCCGGCTGGCGATCGCGCAGGGCTCGGGGGCGCAGATGGCCCGTTCGGTGGCAGACCTGGTCCTGGTCGAGGGCGACTTCGCGGTCGTCCCGAGGATGGTCGCCGAGGGGCGCCAGATCCTCCGCAACATCCAGCGCGTCGCGCGCCTGTTCGTGACCAAGACGGTGTTCGCGGCGGTGCTCGGGTTGGCGGTGGCGATCCCGACCGCGACCTACCCCCTCCTCCCCCGCCAGTTCACGATCGCCTCCACGGTCACGATCGGGATCCCCGCCTTCGTCCTCGCCCTCGCCCCGAGCTCGGGGCCGTGGCGCCCGGAGGGGTTCCTCCGCTCGGTCGCGCGCTTCGCGATCCCGGCCGGGCTGGCGATCGGGGTCGGGATCGTCGCCGGGTACCTCCTCGCCCGCTACGGCTTCGACGTCGGCCTCCGCGAGGCGCGCACGGTGGCGACCGGGACGGTCGTCGTCTGCGGGCTCGCCATCGTCATGCGCCTCGAGGGCGAGCGGGGGCGCCGCCGGCTCGCGGTCGGCGGGCTGTGCGCGGCGATGGCGCTGCTCTTCTGCCTCGCGCTCTTCATCCCGTTCCTGCGCGACTTCTACGAGCTCTCCGCCCCGATGGGCGAGGGCGTCGCCGCGTGGGCGATCGGCAGCGCGCTCGGGATCGGGGGGATGCTCGGCGCGCTGCGACTGCTCCGCGTCTCCTGATGGCGACGACGCCGCTGGTGCTCGGCCACCACCGCAACGTGGCGCTGCTCGCCGCCGAGCTCGTCGCCAACCGCCTGCGGGCGCGACCGCAGGTGCGGCTGATCCTCCCGACCGGCCACACGCCGCTGGGGATGTACGAGGCGCTTCGCGCTCACGCCGCCGACGGCAGCCTGGCCGCGGAGCACGCGACCCTGTTCCAGCTCGACGAGTACCTGGGCTTCGCGCCGGACGACGAGCGCAGCTATCGCGCCTACCTGCGCCGGGAGCTCCGCGGGATCCAGCTCGGCGCCTTTCACGGCCTCGACGGATCGGCGGCGGATCCCGCCGCCGAGTGCGCCCGCCACCAGGCGTCGCTCGACGAGGCGCCGATCGACCTCGTCGTCCTCGGCATCGGCCGCGACGGCCACGTCGCGTTCGACGAGCCCGGCTCGCCCCCGG
>JBKPNB010000051.1:0-9800 GCA_046732395.1 Actinomycetota bacterium
CGTCCATGCGACCCCTTCGATCACGGGGGCAATCCTGTCAGACCCCTCGCTCGGTGCCGAGGGCCGTTCGGCTACCGCCGCTTCTGGCCGACGGCCCTGATCAGCTGGGCCTTCCCCATCTTCGAGCGGCCATCGATCCCGAGCCGCGCGGCCTCGCGCCTAAGCTCGGCCACGGTCATCGCGCCCGCGCCGCTTCCGGTGCCCCTCGACGCTCCGCGCTTGCGCGCCGCGGCCTTCGCCCCTTCCCGGCCGAGGTCGCTTCGGGTTCGGCTCGAGAGCTTCGTGATCGTCCGCTTCTTGCGCGCCGCGCCCTGCGCCTTCTTGACGTTCTTGCGCGCCGTCTCGCGCTGCTTCTTCGTCGCCATTCGCCCTGACCTCCCGATGCCCGACGTTGCACCTTTCGTCGAGGGACTACCCAAGGCGGGCCGAGGCAACCACCGATTCGGCTACGCCGGGCTCTCACCTGACTGCCGAGGCGCGTCCGATCTCGAGCACGGCGCCAATCCCCTGGGCAGGGGCGCGGGCACTAAGCTCGCGCTCAATGGAGGGCTCGGTCCTGGTCGTCGGCCTCGGTCACATCGGCTCGCTCGTCGCCGACCTTCTCGCCGAGGACGGATACCGGGTGGTTGGGCTCGACGCCGATGGGACCACGGCCTCCATGAACGGGGTCGAGGTGATCCGTGCCGAGGTGTCGAGCCCGAGCGAGCTCACCGCGCACCTGGCCGCGGCGGACGCGGTGATCTCGTGCCTGCCGCTCCAGCTGAACATCGCCGTCGCTCGCGCCGCGTGTGCTCAGGGCGTGCACTACCTCGACCTCACCGAGGATCGGGCAACCACCCGGGAGGTGAAGGCATTGGCGGCCGGCGCGGACGCCGCCCTCATCCCGCAGTGCGGGCTCGCGCCGGGCTTCGTCTGCATCGTCGCCGCCGATCTGGCTCGCTCGTTCACCGAGCTTGCGGCGCTGAGGTTGCGCGTCGGAGCGCTGCCGCAGGCCGCGAGCGGCCGCCTGGCCTACGCGGTCAATTGGTCGGCGGCGGGGGTGATCAACGAGTACCTCAACGACTGCGACGTGATCCGCAACGGGACGCGCACCCAAACCCCCGCGCTCACCGACCTCGAGCAACTGGTCCTCGACGGCGTGCCGCTCGAGGCCTTCGCCACATCCGGCGGGCTCGGGACCCTCTGCGAGACGTTCGAGGGGCGCTGCCAGGAGCTCAACTACAAGACGCTCCGCTACCGCGGTCATCGAGATGCGATGCAGTTCCTGCTCCACGAGGTCGGCCTCGGAAGGCAACGCGAGCTCGCCGAAGCGCTGCTCCGGCAGAGCAGCCCGCCGACGCCGGACGACGTGGTCTACGTCTCGGTCGGCGCCGACGGCCTGATCGACGGAGTCCAACATTCGCGTCGATTCCTGCGTTCCTACCGCCCGCGGGTGATCAACGGCCACCAGCGAACGGCAATCTCCTGGACCACGGCGACCTCGGCCTGCGCGGTGGTCGAGCTCCTTCTGAGCGGGGCGATCCCCAACCGGGGGCTGGTCAGGCAGGAGGAGATTCCGCTCGAGGCCTTCAGCGAGACCAGCTTCGGTCGACGTCTCGCGGACTCCGCGGTGGGAGTCGCCCCGGCCGGCGATCCCCCTCCGGCCCACTAGGTCGATCGCAGGTAGACCGTCTTCGTGTTCGTGAAGAAGGTTCGCGCCGCCTTGCCCTGCTCCCGATTGAGGCTGCTCGACCCCTTCAGCCCACCGAATGGGACGTGGGGCTCGACGCCCGCGGTCTCGCGATTCACATGGACGACGCCGGATTCCGTCCGCCGCACGAAGTCCATGGCCTTCGCGATGTCCCTCGTGAACAACCCCGACGAGAGGCCGAACTCGGTGTCGTTCGCCGCGCGCAGCCCGGCGTCGTAGTCCGGGACCGTGGCGAAGACGAGGACGGGGCCGAAGATCTCCTCCCGAACCAGGACGCTGTCGGGGCGGACGCCGGCGAGAAGCGTCGGGCTGACGAAGCAGCCGTCGCCCATCTCGCCTCCGACGATGACGTCGACGCCCTCCCGGCGCGCGACCTCGAGATAGCCGGCGACGGTGTCGCGCTGCTCGGTCATCGCGAGCGGCCCGAGGTCGGTGCCCTCGTCGTACGGGTCGCCGACGACGAGGCTCTCGATCCGCTCGACGAGGAGGCCGCGGAACCGCTCCGCGACGGGCTCCTCGACGTAGACGCGGCTCGTCGCGGTGCACCGCTGGCCGGTGGCCAGCATCGCTCCCCGCACCACCTGGACGGCCGCGTCCTCGAGGTCCGCGTCGGCGAGGACGATCGCCGGGTTCTTGCCGCCGAGCTCGAGCTGGAGCTTGACGTTGCGATCGGCGACGGCCCGGCGCAGGATCGTTCCGACGGGGCCGGATCCGGTGAACGTCAGTCCGGCCAGCTGCGGGTTCGCCGTCAGGGAGTCGGACATCTGGCTCGACCTGCCGGTGAGGAGGTTCAGCACCCCAGCCGGAAGCCCGGCGGCGGAAAGGGTCTCGGACAGCAGGACCGCGCTCCCCGACGCGGCCTCGGCCGGCTTCCAGACGACGGCGTTCCCGAATCCGATCGCCGGCGCGAGCTTCCAGGTCGGGATCGCGAACGGGAAGTTCCAGGGAGTGATGACGCAGACGACCCCGAGCGGCTGCTCGACCGTCATCAGCGTCGTGTCCGGGGCCGCGCTGGCGTAGGTTTCGCCGGTCGGCTGCATCAGCTCGCCGGCGAAGTAGCGGAGGATCGCGACGCTTCGCAGGACCTCGGCCCGGGCGTCTCGAATCACCTTTCCCATGTCCGCGGTGAGGCGGCGGGCGGCCTCCTCGGCCCTCGCCTCGAGCAGATCGCCGGCGCGGCGCAGCGTCTCGGCGCGCTGCGAGCTCGGCGTCGCGGCCCACTCGGCCTGGGCGGTGCTCGCCGCCTCGTAGGCGGCCGCGACGTCTTCGCGCGAGGCCTGGGCGAAGGTGCCCGTGAGCCGGTCGAGATCCGCAGGGTCGAAGCGCTCGTAGCCGGTTGCCGCCTCGCGCCACGAGCCGCCGATCAGGAGCGTCCTCCCCTCGTCGAGCCGATCGGCGGGCGGCGCCTGCGTCGCCTGGGCAAGCGGTCTAGACATCTGCACCCTCCTCCTTCCGGTGGTCTGCGACCACATGATCATCGAGCCTCGGCGGCGCCGCGCGGTAGCCGGGAGGCGTGGCCGAGAGGCCGATTGGGTTCCGGGTCAACCGAACCGAGGTCCCATCATCCCGGACGATGTCGACCACCGGGTCGAGGCCGAAGCTCTCGGCCAATCCGAACGCCGCGGCGACGTCGTTGACCAGGCCGGCCGGGACGCGGGCCTCGCGCAGCGAGGCGACCCATGCATCCGCAAATCGCGTCCCCAGCCTCCGCTCGAGCTCGGTGCGCAGCGCACCCCGGTTGTTGACCCGCGCGTCGTTGGTCGCGAACCGAGCGTCCTCGGCGAGCTCGGGGGCGTCGATCACCGCGCAGAGGGCGGCGAACTGGCGATCGTTGCCGACCGCGACGACCAGCTCGCGGTCGGCGGCCCGCATCAGCCCGTAGGGCGCGATGCTCGGGTGGTCGTTGCCCATCCGCATCGGGACCACCCCGCCGGCGGTGTAGGCCGCGCCCTGGTTGACGAGCGCCGCGAGCAGCGAGAGCAGGAGGTTCACCTCGACGCGCTGCCCTTCGCCCGCCGAGTGGCGATGCTCGAGCGCGGCCAGTATCCCCACCGTCGCGAAGGAGCCGGCGAGGACGTCGACGAGGGCGACGCCGACCTTCTGCGGCTCCCCGTCGGGCGAGCCGGTGATGCTCATCAGGCCGCCGAGGGCCTGGACGAGGAGGTCGTAGCCGGGCACGGTCGCGCCCTCCCCCCGCCCGAAGCCCGTGATCGAGCAGTAGACGAGCCTCGGGTTGTCGTGGTGAAGCTGTTCGTAGCCGAGCCCGAGCCGCTCCATGACGCCGGGACGGAAGTTTTCGACCAGGACGTCGGCGTCGAGCGCCAGCTCGCGGGCCCGGGCCAGGTCGGCCGGGTCGGCGAGGTCGAGCACGACGCTCGCCTTGTTCCGGTTGACCGACTGGAAGTAGGTGGCCTCGCCGCGCTCGTCGAAGGGCGGGCCCCAGGCCCGGGTGTCGTCGCCGCCCCCGGGCCGCTCGATCTTCGTCACCTCCGCCCCGAGATCGGCGAGCAGCATCGTCGCGAACGGTCCGGCGAGGACCCGGGAGAAATCGACGATGCGCAGGTCTCCGAGTGCTGAGCCCAATGTGATTCAATCGCGATCATAGATTTTCGAAGATCTGTTCGCATGGCCACCGCTAGCGCACCACCCCAGACCATTCGCCCGACCGACTTCCTCGGCATCGACGCCCTGCTCTCCGACGAGGAGCGCGACATCCGCGACACGGTGCGGGCCTTCGTCCGCGACCGCGTCCTCCCGGACGTCGGGGACTGGTTCGAGGAGGGCCGGCTGCCGCTCGAGCTCGCGCGCGAGCTCGGCCGGCTCGGGGTGCTGGGGATGCACCTCGACGGCTACGGATGCGCGGGGGCGAGCGCGACGGCCTATGGCCTCGTCTGCCTCGAGCTCGAGGCCGGCGACAGCGGCCTCCGCAGCCTCGTCTCGGTGCAGGGGTCGCTCGCGATGTTCGCGATCCATCGCTGGGGGTCCGAGGAGCAGAAGCGGGAGTGGCTGCCCCGAATGGCTGCCGGCGAGGCGATCGGCTGCTTCGGCCTCACCGAGCCCGACGCGGGCTCCGATCCGAGCTCGATGCGAACGCGGGCCCGGCGCGATGGCGGCGACTGGATCCTCCACGGGCAGAAGATGTGGATCACCAACGGCTCGGTCGCCGACGTCGCCGTGGTCTGGGCGCGAACCGACGACGGTGTTCGCGGGTTCCTGGTCCCGGCCGGGACGCCCGGCTTCAGCTCGCAGGACATCCACCGCAAGATGTCGCTGCGGGCGTCGGTCACCTCCGAGCTTCTCCTCGACGACGCCCGGCTGCCGGGCGACGCGATCCTCCCGGAGGCGACGTCGCTTCGGGGGCCGCTCTCCTGCCTCAACGAGGCGCGGTACGGGATCGTGTGGGGCGCCGCCGGCGCCGCGCGGGCGTGCTTCGAGGCGGCGCTCGACTACAGCAAGGAGCGCGTGCAGTTCGGGAGGCCCGTCGCCTCCTTCCAGATCCAGCAGCAGAAGCTGGCGACGATGGCGCTCGAGGTCAACCGGGCGACGCTCCTCGCGCTCCATCTCGGGCGGATGAAGGACGACGGGCGCCTTCGCCCCGAGCAGGTGAGCCTCGCCAAGCTCGGCAACGTCAACGCGGCCCTCGAGGTCGCGCGGACCGCTCGCCAGGTCCTCGGCGCGAACGGGATCACGCTCGAGTATCCGGTGATCCGGCACATGAACAACCTCGAGTCGGTCGTCACCTACGAGGGCACCGCCGACGTCCATGCGCTGGTCGTCGGCAACGCGCTGACCGGGATCGACGCGTTCCGATGACGGCTTCCTCGGAGGCGACCGTCGAGCGGGTCGGCGTCGTCGGCGGCGGAATCATGGGCTCCGGCATCGCCGAGGTCTGTCTCAGGACGGGGCTCGAGGTGATGCTGGTCGAGGCCAGCGGCGAGGCGGCCGAGGCCGCCCGCGAGCGGGTGCGCAAGTCGCTCGCGCGCGGAGTCGAGCGTGGCAAGCTCGAGGCGGACGAGGCCGAGGATGCGATCGCCCGCCTGACGTGCGTCGACGATCTCACCGCGATGGCGGACCGGTCGATCGTGATCGAGGCGGTGGTCGAGGACCAGGGGACGAAGGCCGGCGTGTTCGATGGGCTCCGCCAGATCGTCGACGACCGCGATGCGATCCTGGCCTCGAACACGTCCTCGATCCCGATCGTCCAGCTCGCGGCGGCGAGCCGCGAGCGCGGCGATCACGTCCTCGGCCTGCACTTCTTCAATCCGGTCCCGGTTCTGTCGCTGGTCGAGATCATCCCCTCGCTTCTGACCTCGGAGGCGGTCGTGTCGCGCGCTCGAACGTTCGTCACCGAGCAGCTGGGCAAGGACCCGATCGAGGCGCCGGATCGGGCCGGCTTCACGGTCAACGCCCTGCTGATCCCCTACCTGTTGTCGGCGATCCGGATGTTCGAGCAGGGGCTCGCGAGCGCGGAGGACATCGACAAGGGGATGGTCAAGGGATGTGCCCACCCGATGGGCCCGCTCGCCCTCGCCGATCTGATCGGCCTCGACACCGTGATGGGCGTCTCCGAGACCCTCTACGCCGAGCATCGCGAGCAGCTCTTCGCCCCGCCCCCGCTCCTGCAGCGGCTGGTGTCCGCGAACATGCTGGGGCGAAAGACCGGCCGCGGGCTCTACAGCTACGACTGAGGCGAGGCGCGAGGCGGCGTGGCGCCATCGATCGTGGAGGCGGAGGCGCCGGGGACGACGGCACAGCATGCGCTCGAGAGCCTGCGGCGGGCGATCGTCGCCGGCGAGCTCGTTCCCGGCCAGCGCGTGCTCCAGGACGAGGTGGCCGAGGCGCTCGGGGTCAGCATCGCGCCGCTCCGCGAGGCGCTCGCCGTCCTCGAGCAGGAGGGCCAGGTGACCTACCGGCCACGACGCGGGTACTTCGTCACCGAGCTTCGGATCGAGGACCTGGAGGAGATCTACGAGCTGCGCCAGGTCCTCGAGGAGCGCGCCGCGCGTCAGGCGCTGCCGGCGCTCGACGACGAGGCGCTCGAGCGGATCAGGACCGCCGCGCGAGACTGCGCCGAGGCGGCCGCCGCCGGCGACGTCGCGGCGGAGCTCGAGGCCAACCGGCGATTCCACTTCGCGATCCTCGAATCGCCCGATCGGCCCCAGGCGATGCGGCTGATCCGCCTGCTCTGGGACTCGACCGAGGCCTACAGGGCGATCTACTACAACTCCCCCGAGGAACGGCGGGTGACGATCGGGGCCCATGACGCGATCGTCGACGCCGTCGAGGCTCGCGACGTTGACTTGCTCGTCGCCGCGCTCGACGCGCACCGGGGGCGCGCGCTCGAGGTCCTTCGCGGGATCCTGGGTTAGATGGCGAGAGGGCGTCGCGGGGCGCGGCGATGAGCGCGTTCAGCGAAGCGGAGCTTCGGTACCTCCAGGGCGGGCGCCAGCTCGGCCGGCTCGCCACCGTCGGCGCGGACGGGACGCCGCACGTTGTCCCGGTCGGGTGGATCTACAACGCGGCCCGCGACACGATCGACATCGGCGGCCGCGAGCTGGCACGGTCGAAGAAGTTCCGCGACGTCGCCCGGAGCGGCCGCGCGGCGATCGTGATCGACGACCTCGAGAGCACCGACCCCTGGCGCCCGCGGGCGGTCGAGGTCCGCGGACGCGCCGAGGCGATCCCGCTGCCGACGCCGCTGATCCGGATCCATCCGGAGCGGATCGTGAGCTGGGGCCTCGGGGTGCCCCGCCGCGCACGGACGGTGGCGCCGTAGCCGCTCCTCCGGCTGCCGCGAACGGAAGCTAACTCGTCGAGGGTCAGGACCTCGGCTTGGGCGGGAGCTCAAGCCCCTCGCACGGTTCGCGGTCCTCGGGCGCAGTTGGTCTAGGGGCCTGGTCTAGACTCGCGCCACGAGCCTCCCCTCCGGCACCATCGTCGTTGCGGACAACGACGCCTTCGGCGGCGCCGGAGGGCTGATCGCCGTCGATCCCGCCAACGGGCGGCAGTCGAAGCTCTCGAGCGGCGGTTTGTTCTCGGATCCCGCCAGCGTCGCTTTTTTGCCGGACGGGCGGCTCGTCGTGACTGACCTCACGGCGTTCGGCGGCGGGGGCGGATTGATCATCGTCGACCCTGACTCTGGTCAGCAGCACAAGGCGGTGGCCGCTACCGAGTTCAGCCGCCCCTCCGGCATCGCGGTCGAGCCCGGCGGGCGCGTGATCGTCGCATACATGCAGCGACCGGGCGGGCACGGCGACGTGCTCGAGGTAGACCTGCAGAGCGCCGAGCACCGGCTCATCGTCCCCGACGCCGATCTGTTCCAGCCGTTCGGCGTCGCGCTCGAGGCCAGCGGGGACCTGATCGTCACCGAGCCCGACGAGTCCGGCCTCCACAGTCGGCTCCACCGGCTCTTGCGGTCAGGCAGTCAGCAGGTGCTCAGCGATGGGCCGACTGGGAACATCTACGGCGGAGTGGCTGTCGACGCAAACGGAGACATCCTCGTCGCCGACAGCCCCGTCCACAACCCCGGGCGGGTGCTTCGGTTCGACCGCACGGGGCAAGACGTGCAGACCATCGCGGCGGGTGGGAACCTGGTTTTCCCCATCGGGATCGCGGTGGATCACAGCGGCGCGATCCTCGTCGCCAACAGTGGCAGGAACGTGATCCGAATCGATCGGGCCACCGGTGCGCAGACGCCCGTGTCGACCGGGGGAAGCTTCGAGTCGCCGACAGGCGTGGCGATCCGCTGACCCGGCGCTTCGGCCCCCGCATCACCGGCCCGCGCAGGCTCCACGGTGGCGCATTCGTCGCGGAGCGGTTCATCTGAGGCTCGCCGGTGACGAGACGCGAGGAGTGCGTGCTCGACAAGCTCGAAGCGAATCGAGCGGTGTACGATCGGCGTCGATGTTGTCCGTCGGTCGACGGCTGTTTTTCAGCCTCGGTCTCGTCGCCGTCGGCGCGCTCGCGTGGGCGGCCGGGGCCGGCGCGCGCACGCTCGGCTCCCTCGCGCCGCCCGACCTCGGCGGCTGCTCGAACTGCAACTCGTTCCAATTGAAGACCGGCGTGGGGGCGCCGAAATACCGCGTTCCGAAGGGACCCACCGGGCTGTGGACGATCACCGCCTGGAGCGCGCAGGGAGGCGGGTCATTCGACGGGATGGCGCGGATCCGCGTCTACCGGCCGACCGCTACCCACGGTCAGTTCAAGCTCCTCCGGGAGAGCGCCCTCGAGACCGTGCCCGCCGACGGGCATCCCTCCTTCGCCACGGACCTGAACGTCAGGACGGGCGACAGGCTCGGCATAAATACCGTGAGCGGCGTCCCCGCGGCCTACGGGACCGCCCTCACCGGCAACGTGATCGCGATCGTCCCCTGCGGCCCGTCGCTCGGCCAGCTCGTCGGGCACGGAACCTCCTGCCCGCTCACCAAGGATCAGAACGAGCTCATCAACGTCACGGCGCAGCTGACCCCGCGCTGAGGGGCCGAGCGGCCGGGCTGCGAGAGTAATCGTCCCCGGACGCACCCCTCCCGTCGGAAAGGTGTCCGCTCTCGGCCGCGAGCCCCGGGAGGGAGGTCGGCGGTCGCAGGCCGAGGGAGCCAGCCCCTCGCGGGCCGACCTCGCGGGTGAAGGGCGCCGTAGAGGGGAGCTGCCTAAAAGCCACGAAGCCCTCGGGCGCCCCCCAAAAACGCGAATCCCGCTCGGTCGAGCGGGATCTGGAGGCACCGCTACCGGGATTCGAATTGCCGCGCCCAAGGCTGTTCCGGTCACCAGGAGCCGTCCCGCTGGCTTTCGCTCGCCTACGACGCAGCCGTCGGCCGCTTTCCGCGCGTTGCAGGACGTCGGCGATCTAAATGGCGTCTGACCGGAGCCCGAGATCCTCGCGCGTGAGACGAAAACCGAGCGATCGGCTCGCACCCAGCCGCTCGTAGTAGCCCTCGGTCCGAGTGCGAATGTCCAGCTGCAGACCTCCCGCGCGCTCGAGGCCCTCGCGCAGAAGCCTGGAGCCGAGCCCGCCCCCTCGCCAGCTCCGGTCGATCAGCAGCATCGAAACGTGCGCCTGGATCAGGCCATCCGACTGGACCTGGATCGCGCCCGCGACCCGCCCGTCCGC
>JBKPNB010000052.1:0-2963 GCA_046732395.1 Actinomycetota bacterium
CGGCCACGCCATCGCCGGGAAGGCGGTGCCGACCGCCGCCGGCGTGGAGGCCGGCGACGATCGCGGCGGCGGGCCGGGGCGCGACGGCGGCTCGGATTCGAGCGGTCCCGGCTCGGGAGGCTCCGGCTCGGGAGGCTCTGGCTCGAGCGGTCCCGGCTCCGGAGGCTCCGGCTCGAGCGGGCCGGGTTCCGGGGACTCGACGAGCTCTGGGTCTGGAAGCACCGGAGACGGTTCCTCGAGCGAAGGGTCGGGTTCGAGCTCCGGCCCGGGGCCGGGATCCTCGTCGGGCTCGAGCGGCGACGGATCGAGCAACGACGGTACGGGCAGTGGAGGCGGCGGATCGGATGGAAGCGGGGTCTCCGGCGGTGGCAGCAGTGGGTCCGGCAGCTCCGGGAGCGACGACCTCGCATCCGGCGGCGGCAGCGGCTCGTCAACGTCGACGACGACCACGACCACAACCACGACCACGACCGCGACCACGACCGCGACCGCGACGACCGAAAGCAACGAAGGGCCCGGCGGCGGTGATTCGCTCCTCGACGGCGGCGGCACGGACTCGAGCGGGAGCGGGTCGGGGAGCGATTCGAGCGGGAGCGGCTAGCGCTACTTGGCGGCGAGCCAGTCGGCTCCGACGCCGACGTCGACCGCCAGCGGCGGGTCGAGGGCGAAGGCCTTGCACATCTCGCCGCGGACGAGCGCCGAGGCGGCGTCGATCTCGGCCTCCGGGCCCTCGAACAACAGCTCGTCGTGGATCTGGAGGACGAGCCTGGTCTCGAGTCCCTCCTCGGTCAGCCGGCGATGGCAGCTGATCATCGCCACCTTGATGATGTCCGCGGCGGTGCCCTGGATCACCGTGTTGACCGCGAGCCGCTCGCCGAGCGAGCGGCGCTGGCGCTGATCGGAGCGCAGCTCGGGGATCGCGCGGCGGCGTCCCATCAACGTGGTCACGAAGCCCTCGCGCTCGGCACGGGCGATGGTCTCGTCGATGAAGCGCTTGACCGCCGGGAACCGCTCGAAGTAGCGCGCGATGTAGGCGGCCGCCTCCTCGCGCGAGATCTGGAGCCGGTCGGCGAGGCCGAAGGCCGAGAGGCCGTAGGCGATCCCGTAGTTGACCATCTTCGCCTTCGAGCGCTCGGCCGGGCCGACCGCGTCGCGCTCGACGCCCAGGACCTCGGCCGCGGTGGCGTCGTGGATGTCCTCGCCCGACGCGAAGATCTCGCGCAGCACGTCCTCGCCGGCGGCGTGGGCGAGGACGCGAAGCTCGACCTGGTTGTAATCGGCGGAGATCAGCAGCGAGCCGGGGGCGGCGACGAAGCAGCTTCGCACCGGCCGGCCGACCTCGGAGCGGATCGGGATGTTCTGGAGGTTCGGGTTGATGCTCGAGAGCCGCCCGGTCGACGCGGCGACCTGGACGAAGGTGGTGTGGATGCGGCCGGTCTCGGGGTCGATCAGCGCCGGCAGCGCATCGAGGTAGGTGTTCTTGAGCTTCGTCAGCTCCCGCCACGCCTCGACCTTGGCGACCATCTCGTGCTCGTCGCGGATCTGGGCTAGGACGCGCGCGTCGGTCGAGAACCCGGTCTTGCCGCGGCGCTTGCGGCTCAAGCCGAGCTCGACGAACAGGACCTCGCCGAGCTGCTGCGGGGAGCCGATCGTGAACTCGTGGCCGGCGAGGCCGTAGATCTCGGCCTCGAGCTCGGCAATGCGCTCGGCCATCCCCTCGTTGATCGCGGCCAGCCGCTCGGCGTCGAGCCTGAGGCCGACCCGCTCCATCGCCGCGAGCACCTCGATCAGCGGCATCTCGACCTCGTTCATCAGCCGCTCCAGGCCGAGCTCGGCGAGCCGGTCGCGCTGGCGCCCGGCGAGCTCCCAGGACAGGCGGGCGTCGACGGCGGGATCGCGCGCCGCCTCCTCGTCAGCGCTTTCCAGAGAGAGCTGCTCGGAATCACTGCCCGCCGCCTCCTCGGCTTCGGCTCCGGGGGCGGCGGGGTCGGCGGCGGGACCCGCCGCCACTCCAAGGTCAGCGGCGAGCTCCTGGAGGTCGTAGGTGCGGCGGGCGGGATCGATCAGGTAGGCGCCGACCATGGTGTCGAAGGCGAGGTCGAGGCGCTGGTCGCCGGCTACCGCGAGCAGCGAGTGGCGGGCCGGGCCGCCGAGCGACTTGAGGTCGTGGCCGACCAGGGGCCGATCGCGGAGGGCCTCCGCGAGCTCTCCGAGCTCGCCGACCTCCCCGGCGACGACCCGCTCGCCGTCGGCGCCCGCCCAGCGGCCGCGGGCGATCGCGATCGCGGCCGGGCCCCGGGCGAGGTCGGCGGGCGTCCCCTCGACCGCCTCCACCTCGATCTGCTCGGCGACCGCTCGGCCGGGGACCACCTCGCCCCATTCCTCGTCGAGCCGCTGCATCACCGCGCGCAGTTCGAACTCGGCGGCGACCTCGCGGAGGCGGCTGCGGTCGGGCTCGGAGCGGACGCACTGGCGGACGTCGATCGGGACCTCGACGTCGTCGGTGAGGGTGGCGAGGGCCTTCGAGACGCGGGCGTCGTCGGCATGCTCGGTGAGGTTCTGCTTTCGCTTGGGGCCCGAGATCTCGTCGATCGAGTCGAGGACCTTCTCCAGCGAGCCGAACCGCTGGAGAAGCTCGGCCGCGGTCTTCTCGCCGATCCCGGGGACCCCAGGGATGTTGTCCGAGGTGTCGCCCTTGAGGCCGATCAGGTCGGGGACGAGCTCGGGCGGGACGCCGTAGCGCTCGACAACCCCGTCGCGGTCGTAGATACGGGTCTCGGTGACGCCGCGCGAGGTGGCCATCACCCGAATCCGGTCGTCGACAAGCTGGTAGACGTCGCGGTCGCCGGAGACGATCATCACCGGCAGCCCGGCGCGCTGCGCCTCGCGGGCGAGGGTGGCGATGACGTCGTCCGCCTCCCAGCCCTGGACCTTGACGTTGCTGAACCCGAACGCCTCGGCGA
>JBKPNB010000053.1:0-2434 GCA_046732395.1 Actinomycetota bacterium
GTGCGGCGCCAGCGCCGGGGGTCGTGGTCGCGCGGCTCCGGCGGCGGCGGGTCGGTCTTGGAGGTGAGGCGGAACACGCACCACCCGAGGTAGAGCGCGCAGCAGAGCGGGATCACCGACGGGAACAGGATCGAGAAAACGATCTGCGAAAACCCCTCCACCGTCATGCCAGTGTACGCCCGCCTGCGCCGCGACGGCGAGGAGATCCGCCACTTCATGGGTACCTCGACCTTCGCCGAGTACACCGTGATGCCCGAGATCGCGCTCGCCAAGGTCGACCCGGAGGCGCCGCTCGACCGCGCCTGCCTGTTCGCCTGCGGGCTCTCGACCGGGCTCGGGGCGGCGATGAACACCGCCGCGGTGACGCCGGACTCCACCTGCGTCGTCTTCGGGGTGGGGATGGTCGGGCTCGGCGCGGTTGCCGGCTGCCGCCTGCGGGGCGCGGAACGGATCATCGCCGTCGACCTCTCGGACGAGCGGCTCGATCTCGCGCGCGCTCAGGGCGCGACCGAGACGATGGCCGGCGGCGACGGCGTCGTCGAGCGGATCGTCGAGGCGACCGGCGGTTTCGGCGCCGACTACACGTTCGAGGCGACCGGGAACGTCGGCGTCATGCGCCAGGCCGTCGAGGCCGCGCGGATGGGGTGGGGGCTGTGCACGGTCGCCGGCGTCGCCGGCCGGGGCGAGACGCTCGACATCGTCCCCCGGCTCCTGATCACCGGCCGTCGTGTTGCCGGCTCGTCATTCGGCGGCGTCAAGGGGCGGGAGGGCGTCCCGAGGCTCGTCGACCTCTACATGTCGGGCGAGCTCGACGTCGATCCGTTCATCTCGCACCGGATCGGCCTCGACGAGGTCAACCGCGGATTCGAGCTGATGGAGGCCCAGGACGGGATCCGCAGCGTGATCGAGTTCGGCTAGCCCCCCGGGGCGCCGTCTTCGTCCTCGGGCGCGAACGGCCACTCCTCGAACGCGACGGCCCTGCCCTCGTCGTCGAGGCGGACAATCCAGATGTCGTGCCACTCTTGATCGACCGGATCCCCGTAGGCGACCTCGATCCGCGCGACCCCGGTGTCGCCCTCGACGGCGACGACCTCGCTCGTCATCGCGAACACCTCGTCGGGTCCCTCGCGCTCCGCCTCCCAGAGCCTTGCGATCGCCTCCAGGCCCCGATGAGGATCGCGATAGGGCGCCGTGCGGTAGGTGGCGTCGGGGGCGAAGAGTTCGGCGAGCGAATCGGTGCCGGGCGTCCGCCAGGCCCGCTCGTAGGCTTCGATCCATCGCTCGAGGTCGGCACGGTCCACTGCGGCGAACCTAACACGCGCCCGGCAGGATTCGAACCTGCGACTTCCGCCTCCGGAGGGCGGCGCTCTATCCACTGAGCTACGGGCGCTGGCGACCAGTCTAGGTATCCCGAGGCTCCTAGGCTTGGGCAATGGACTTCGACGTCGTCTTCCTTGGCACCGGCGGGGCGGTGCCGACCGCCCGGCGGGCGACGGCCTGCGTGCTGGTGCGGCGCGGCGGCGAGCGGCTGCTGTTCGACTGCGGCGAGGGGGCCCAGCGGCAGATGCAGCGCTCGACCGGCCTCGTCCAGCTCGACGAGATCTACCTCACCCACCTCCACGCCGACCACTACCTCGGAGTCCCGGGGCTGCTTCGCACCTACGATCTCCTCGACCGGGCCCGGCCGCTGCGAATCGTCGGCCCGCCGGGCCTCCGCGAGCTGTTCGCCGCGATCCGTCACATCGTCGGCCGCCCCCGCTACCCGATCGAGCTCGTCGAACTCGGCCCCGGCGAGGCGATTCGTCACGACGACCACGAGGTGCGCTCGTTCGCGGTCGCCCACAGCGTCGTCGCCTATGGCTACGCGCTGGTCGAGGATGAGCGGCCGGGGCGCTTCGACCCCGATGCCGCCGCGCGGCTCGGCGTCGCCGAGGGACCCGACTACGGCAAGCTCCAGCGCGGCGAGGAGGTGGCTGCCGCCGACGGCTCGCCGGTTCGTCCCGAGCAGGTTATGGGCGAGGCGCGGGCGGGCCGGAAGGTGGTGATCACCGGCGACACGGTCCCCTGCGAGATGACCCGGATCGCCGCCCACCGGGCGCAGCTCCTGGTCCACGACGGGAGCTTCGCCGACGAGGAGATCGCGCGGGCGGCCGAAACCGGGCACTCGACGGCGCGCCAGGCGGCCGAGATCGCCCGCGAGGCGGAGGTCGAGATGCTCGCCCTGGTGCACGTCTCCTCGCGCTACAGCGTGGGCTCGGTGCTGGACGAGGCCCGTGGGGCCTTCCCGAACACCATCGCTCCGCGGGACTTCGACCTGGTCGAGATCCCGTTCCCGGAGCGGGGCGAGCCGAAGCTCGTTCCCGAGGGAGCGAAGCAGCGCCCCGAGGCGCCGGTCGAACCGGCGCCGGCGGACTAGCGCCCACCCGTTCGCCCC
>JBKPNB010000054.1:0-3083 GCA_046732395.1 Actinomycetota bacterium
GGTTGGCCCCGACCTGACGCTGCCCGGTCACCCCGAGGTGTTCGCGCTCGGGGACATGGTTCGCGTCCGCGGCGCCGACGGTGAGCTCGAGGCGCTGCCGGGGGTGGCGCCGGTGGCGATGCAGCAGGGACGCTACGCGGCGAAGGTGGTCCGGGCCCGGCTTCGCGGTGCCGAGACCCGGCCGTTCCGCTACCTGGACAAGGGCAACCTGGCGACGATTGGCCGCGCCCGGGCGGTGGCGGACCTCCACGCGATCCGCCTCGGTGGCTTCCCGGCCTGGATCACCTGGCTCTTGGTCCATCTCTGGTACCTCGTCGGCTTCCAGAACCGCCTGCTGGTCTTCATCCGCTGGGGGTTCAGCTTCTTCACCAGGGGCCGCGGCGGGCGCCTGATCACCGAGGTCGACCAGCCGCACGAGCCGGCCCAGACGGCCCCGCCCGGTTGACAAGCCGCCGGTCGGTGACGGAGGATCGCCGGCATGAGAAGATCGAGACTCCTCGTCATTGCCCTATCCGCCGCGGCGCTGGCCGCCATCTCGCCGGCCGTCGCCTTCGGATCCCCCAACCTGCGCCTGTTCCAGTCGCCGTCGAAGAACATCGGCTGCGCGATCACGCTCGGAAGCCTCGGCCACCACGTGCGCTGCGACATTCGCCGGCACAGCTGGCACGCGCCGCCAAAGCCGCGTTCCTGCCACCTCGACTACGGCGACGGGCTCGTCGTCGGACGGCACGGCAAGGCGCGCTTCGTCTGCGCCGGCGACACGGTTCTCGGCCAGGGGCGGGTGCTCGCCTACGGCAAGGCGATCCAGTTCGGCGGCTTCCGCTGCACGAGCAGGCGGAGCGGAATGCGGTGCGTGAACCGCGCGACCCAGCACGGCTTCAAGCTCTCGCGCCAGGAGGCGAAGCGCTTCTAGCGGTACCGGCCTCTCCCTGTCCACGTCTCCGCGGCGAGCCCCGCCGCGACTATCGGCCGCTGGCGAACTCCGGGCGAAGCCGTAGACGCGCCCTACTTCGGCTGGCCGATGCGGATGTGGTTGCCGAACGGATCCCGCAGGCCGCAGTCGATGCCGTAGTCGCGCTCGGTCGGCTCCTCGGTGAACTCGACGCCCTTCGCGCGCAGGTCCTCGTATGTCTCGTGGATGTCGTCGACCGCGAAGATCCCGGCCACGCCCATCGCCCCCTTGGTGACGAGCGCCCGAACCTGCTCGGCGGTCGCGTCGTCGTGGGCCGGAGGGCCGGGCCGCTCGAGCAGGAGCTCGCGATCCGGCTGTCCGGGTAGGTTGACCGTCAGCCAGCGCATGAAGCCGAGGTCGGCGTCGGTGTTCACCTCGAATCCGAGCTTGCCGACATAGAAGTCGAGCGCCTCGTCCTGATCGAGGACATATACCTGTGAGTGAGTCATCTTCTTGAGCATGGTCGGCACGCTACTTTCCGGACCCGGCTCGCGCTTCTCTGAAACTGCTCGGTCTCGTCCAGGCCTTGGCGAAGCAGGCCGGGACCGCCCGTAGGTCTGCGGCCCGCCACCGGTATGTGGTCGGCGGCTCCCCGACGATCTCCGAGAACGTGCGGCTGAACGTTCCGAGGCTGGTGAAGCCGACGTCGAGGCAGATCTCGCTGACGCTGCGATCGGTCTCGCGGAGAAGGAACATCGCCCGCTCCACGCGCCGGCGCTGGAGGTAGCGATGCGGGGTTTCGCCGAAGGTGGCGCGAAAGGTCCGGATGAAGTGCGCCTCCGAGACGTAGGCGATCCGCGCCAGCGTCGAGATGTCGAGCGGCCTCGCGTAGTCGCGGTCCATCGCGTCGCGCGCGCGCAGCATCCTGCGGTTAGTCTCCTCGACGGCACGGCTCATCGAATCGCTCTCGCCCGCATTCTGGCGGCGATGAGCAGCAAGGCTTCCTCGCGGCGCCAGTTCCGGGCGTCGATCTGACCGGCGGGCTACGTCGCCAGGAGGATCACGCCGGCCGCGACGACGACGCTCGCGGCGAGGCGGCGGGCGCCGAATCGCTCCCGGAAGACGAGGGCCCCGATCGCCGCCGCGAAGATCACGCTCGTCTCTCGGAGGGCGGCGATCGGGCCGAGGGCGCCGTGGTCCTGGGCCCAGATCACGAGGCCGTAGGCGAGGATCGACATCGCCGAGGCGAGGGCCCCGATCCACAGGTGTGGGAGCGCCGGGCGCAGCGCGCGGCGCATCACGAGCGCGAGCAGCCCGCCCTGGATCGCGAACAGCCAGATGGTGTAGCCGATGGGCGTGCCGGAGTGGCGGACGCCGAGCCCGTCGACCACCGAGTAGGCGGCGATCACCACCCCGGTGGCGATCGACAGCGCGACGGCGGCGCCCTCGCCGGAGCGGGGCCGGCCGGCGAGCGTCGCGAGGCCGGCGCTGACGAGCAGCACTCCCAGGACCTCGGCGCTTCCTAGCGCCTCACCGGCGACCGCGGCGGCCGCGAGCGTCACCAGCAGGGGGCTGATCCCTCGGGCGAGCGGATAGACCTGGTTGAAGTCGCCGACGCCGTACGAGCGCATCAGGAGGACCGCATAGGCCGCGTGAAGCACCCCGGAGGCTCCGAGGAACGGCAGGGCAGCGGCACGCGGGGCGACGAACGGCGCCGCGAGCAGGCACGGCACCACGGTGGTCACCTCCCCCAGCGCGAACACCGCAAGCCGGTCGTCGATCGGCTTCAGCAGCGCGTTCCACCCGGCGTGAAGGACGGCGGCGATGAGGACGACTGGTGCGACGGGGATTCGGGGTCCTTCCGTTGAGCCGGAATCGGACCCCTCAGGGCTTTTGTCCCGTCAGGTGTGCCCGGTCGATGGCGAACCGGGTGGCGCCGCTCGGTCCAGGCCTCCCCCGGAGCGGAACCCTAGGCGCAGTCCCGGCGCAGTCTAATCCCGTCCGCTACGACGCGGGCACCGCCGCGAGGTGGGCTCGATTAGGCGAGGAGCCGCTTCATGGCCAGCCCGACGACCTGGCGGCGGCTTCGCTTCCCATGATCGGCGGCGATGAACGGGCCGCCGATGAACAGCGACATCACGATCATGCACCGCACCTCGACCTCGTCGTCGTCTTCGCAGAAGGCTCCGAA
>JBKPNB010000055.1:0-20289 GCA_046732395.1 Actinomycetota bacterium
CCGCGGCCTCGACCTCGAGCCCCGCCTCGCGCGCCGCGCGGGCGATCGAGCCGCCGGCGCGGCCGAGCCCGATCACGGCCAGACGCGGCAACGGGCCTCGGGGCGGGCGCTGCCCGTCTCGTCGGGATCGATCCCGTTCCAGTTCTCGCATCGGAGATACCAGACGGCCTGCGGTCTCAGTGACACCTGGCGGGAGGGAGCCCGCCACCCAGTCCGCGCCTGGAAGGTCGCGGCTTTCGAGCTCAAGGATACCCACCGCCCGGCCCTGTACTAACCGCTCGGACGCCCGCGAGAGGCCGCATTTTGCGGGCCCGAAGCAAGCGGGCGGGGTCGGCTCGCGGGGCTAGCATGGTGTGCCACTAGCGATGCCGATTTACGAGTACCGCTGCAGGGACTGCGGCGAGCGGTTCGAGGAGCTCACCGCCGCCGACGCGGCCGACCCCGCGTGCCCGCGCTGCGGCGGCGAGACGGAGCGGCTTCTCTCCGCGCAGGCGGCGCCATTCGACATCGTTCGCACCCCCGCCGCGATGCGCAAGCAGGAGCGGCGAAACGCCGAGCTCCAGGCACGGGCGAAGGCCCGTTTCAAGGCCCGGCGAGAGCAGATCCGCCGGGCGCGGGCGGGCGGTGGGGACGGCTGAGGTGGCCGAGACCGCGGCACCCCAGGCGTCCGCGGTCGAGCGCCGCGACCGCCTCGTCGAGGTCTACCGCGAGGCGGCGGTATGCGAGCGCTGCCCGCTGTCGGCGACCCGGACCCAGGTGGTGTTCGGAAACGGCAACGCCGACGCCGACCTGATGTTCATCGGCGAGGCGCCCGGGGCGGAGGAGGACCGCCAGGGGCTGCCGTTCGTCGGGCGGGCGGGGCAGCTGCTGGACGACCTTCTGGCCGGGATCGGATTGAGCCGCGCCGACGTCTTCGTTGTAAACACCTTGAAATGCCGCCCCCCGGGCAATCGCGACCCGCAGCCGGTCGAGATCGAGGCCTGCCATCCCTACCTGATGCGGCAGGTCGAGCTGATAGAGCCGCGGGTGATCGCGACGCTCGGCAACTTCGCCACCAAGCTGCTGACCGGATCGCGGGTGGGGATCACTCGGGTCCGGGGGACGTCGCAAGTCCACGAGATCGCCGGACGGACCGTGTTCCTGATGCCGCTGCTACACCCCGCGGCGGCGCTGCGGACGCCGTCGCTGGTCGAGACGCTGCGCGAGGACTTCCGAGCGCTCGCCGACCTGCTCGAGCAGACCCCGCCGCCACCGGCGACACCGGCGGTGCTCGCCGCCGAGCCGGACCCGGCCGCGGACCAGCTCGGGCTGTTCGGTTGAGCGAGGCGGACCGGCGCCTTCGGAGCGACTCCCCCGAGCGCACCGAGGCGATCGGCGCCGAGATCGCGAAGGGCCTCGGTCCCGGTGACGTCGTGCTCGTCGAGGGCGACCTCGGCGCCGGCAAGACGACCCTGATCCGTGGTGCCTGCCGGGCGCTCGGCGTCCGCGACCCGGTGACCTCGCCGACGTTCACGATCGGCGCCCGCTACGCGGGGCGGGTTCCGGTCTCACACCTCGACCTCTACCGCCTCGAGGACCTCGACGCCGAGGTCCCGGGCCTACTCGACGACTACCTGACCCCGGACGCGATCGCGTTCGTCGAGTGGCCCGCGGCAGGCGCGGACCTCATCGCGGCGACGGTCCGGGTCGAGATCGAGCACGGCGGCGGCGACCGACGCTTGATCTCCGTCATTTGCCGTTGATCGCCTTCTTCGCCCCTTTCACCGCACCCTCGGCGGCCTTCTTCGTCTCGTTCGCCGCCTTCTTGGTCTGGTTCAGCGCCTTCTGACCCGCCTCCTTCGCCTCCTTGCCTGCAGACTTGGCGGCGTTGAGCGCCTTCTGGGCGCCCTGCTTGGCGGCGGTGCCGACCTTCTGACCGACCTTCTTGGCCTGCTCGCCGGCCTGCTTGGCGGCGTTCTTGCCCTGCTGGACCGCCTTGTTGACCGCCGAGCTGACGTCGCTGCCGCTCGATCCGCAGCCGGTCGCGCCGACCGCGCCCCCCGCCAGAGCGAGGATGGCGACGGCGGCCGCCAGCCGCTGCGTCATCGTCTTCATCGGAGCTCCTTCCTCGCGGCGCCCAACCCCCAGGTGGGCGCTAGGAGCCGAATGTATCGCTTTGCGACCGGCGGCCGGCGACGTCTCGGCGGGCGCCGGTTCCCGATGCGAGATTCTGTTCACAGTGAGCTCCTTCCTTCGAGGCACCCGCGGTCCGGCGGGATCGTGACGGCCGTCCTCGGCTTCGACACCGCCACGGCCGACACCGCCGTCGCTCTCGTCCGCGACGGCGAGACGGTGGCGGAGTCGGTGCGAGGCCCCGACCCCGGCTCGGGGCGCCCGGTGCACGCCGGGGCGCTGCTGGTGGCGATCGACCGCGCGGTGGCAACCGGCGGGGGCTGGGGGGCGATCGACCGGATTGCGGTCGGGATCGGCCCCGGGTCGTTCACCGGGCTCCGGGTGGGGATCGCCGCCGCGCGCGCCCTGGCGCGGGGACGGGAACTGCCGCTGGTTGGGGTGGGGACGCTCGCGGTGCTGGCCGACGGGATTCTGGCCCTGAACGGAGGTGCCGATGCGCCGGCGCTGGCCGTCATCGACGCCCGCCGCGGCCAGGCGTTCGGCGCCCTCTATGGCCCCGCCGGAGACGAGGTCTGGCCGCCGTTCGTCGCCGGCGGCGAGGAGCTCCGGGAGCGCGTCGCCGGGCTGCCCTCGGCCCCGGTGGCGGGCGGTGACGGCTCGCTACGATTTCGGCTGCAGCTCGAGGGCGCGGGTGCGGTCGTGGCCGATGCCGAGAGCCCGGTCCACCGCGTTTCGGCGCGACGCCTCTGCGATCTCGGCGCGGCGGCCGCCGTGACCCGGCCCGATGGGGTTCAACCGATCTACCTGAGACGGCCCGATGCGGAGATTTGGCGCGAGAGACAGAGGGGCGGAAGCCGCGGCTGACGGGATCGCCAGTGCCGGTGTCGGGCTCGAGCTGCGGCGGCTGGCCTACGCCGACCTCCCGGCGGTGCTGGCGATCGAGCGGCGCTCGTTCACGACGCCGTGGTCGCTCGCGATGTTCGTCCTCGAGCTCTCGAAGCCGTCCGGGATCTGCCTGGCGGCGACGATCGACGGTCGGCTCCGCGCCTACCTGATCTGCTCGCGCTACGCGGACGTCTGGCACCTGATGAACGTCGCCGTCGACCCCGAGCGCCGACGCGCAGGGATCGCGACCTCGCTGCTGCGGCGGATGGTCGAGATCGCCGGGCCGGAGGCGCGCTACACGCTCGAGGTTCGGACCTCGAACCGGCCCGCGATCGCGATGTACGAGCGCCTCGGGTTCCGGGCCGCCGGCCACCGCCGCGGGTACTACCACGACAACGGCGAGGACGCGTTGATCATGTGGTTGGAGCCGACCCCAGTCGGCGCTTGATCCTCGCTCTAGAGACGTCCTGTGACGACACCTGCGCCGCGGTCGTCGGCGGATCCGAGATCCGCTCGAACGTGATCTCCTCGCAGGCCGCCGCCCACGAGCGCTACGGCGGCGTCGTCCCCGAGGTCGCCTCCCGCCACCACCTCGAGCTGATCGGGCCGGTGGTCGACGCCGCGCTCGCCGAGGGCGCGGCGTCGCTCGACGATCTCGACGCCCTAGCGGTGACCCGCGGGCCCGGGATGGTCGGCGCGCTGCTGGTCGGGCTCACCACCGCCAAGGGGTTGGCGGCGGCGCGCGGCAAGCCGCTCGTGGGCGTCGATCACCTCCACGGCCACGTCGCCGCGAACTTCCTCGCGCCCGCCCCGCTCGAGCCGCCGTTCCTGTGCCTGATCGCGAGCGGCGGTCACACCCTGCTCGCCGCCGTCCGTGACCCCGCCGGCTACGAGGTGCTCGGCCGCACCCTCGACGACGCGGCCGGGGAGGCCCTCGACAAGGGCGCCCGCATGCTCGGCCTGCCGTATCCGGGCGGGCCGGCGATCGAGCGCCTCGCCCGCGACGGTGACCCAAGGGCCTTCGACTTCCCGGTGGCGATGGCCCGCGATCCCGGCCTCGACTTCAGCTTCAGCGGGCTGAAGACCGCGCTGCTCTACGCCGTCCGCGACCTCGACGACTCCGAGCTCGACCGCCGCCGGGCCGACCTCGCCGCCTCGTTCCAGGCGGCGATCACCGACCAGCTCGTCGCGAAGCTCGAGCGCGCACTGGAGGGCGATCGCTGGAGCGCGGTCGCCCTCGGCGGTGGGGTCGCGGCGAACGGCCGGCTTCGGGAGGAGGTGGCGGCGCTCTGCCGGGCCAAGGGACTTCGGCTCAAGCTCGTGGATCGGGAGCTCTGCACCGACAACGCGGCGATGATCGCCGCCGCCGCCGAGGCGCTGCCGCGGACCCCGTACCCCGAGTTCCTGGACTGGGAACCGTGGGCCTAGCGAGCGGTGACCCCGTCGTCGTCCTCTACGGGCGCGACGGCTGCCACCTCTGCGAGGAGGCGCGCGCCGCGATCCTCGAGCTCCGTCCCCAGCTGCCGCCGTTTCGCCTCCGCGAGGTGGACATCGAGTCCGACCCGGCGCTCCACGCGGCCTACCTGGAGCGGATTCCGGTGGTCGAGGTCGCCGGCGGGGTGGTGTCCGAGCTCGGCCTCGAGCCCGCCGCCCTCGAGCGAGCGCTCACTGACGCATCGCCGAGCAGGTGGTGAGTACCCTGACCCCGGTGAGTGCCCAGCGCGCCAACCAGGCCGCCGCCGCGGCGGTCGCGACCAACGAGGCCCACGGCCCGCTGCTCGCCGAGGGCGAGCGCCTCTCGCTCGGCGTCGCGGCCCGTCTCTCCCGCTACCTCCAGGTGCTGATCCAGGCCCGGAAGATGGACAAGGAGACGATCTCCTCACAGGAGCTCTCCGCCTACACCCACATCAACTCCACCCAGATCCGCCGCGACCTGTCCGGCTTCGGAAAGTTCGGCAAGCGGGGGGTCGGCTATCGGGTCGACTTCCTCGTTGCCGAGATCCGCAAGATCCTCCGCACCTCGGGCCAGCACAACATCGTCCTGTTCGGCGCCGGCAACCTCGGCCAGGCGATCGCGAGCTCCGACATCTTCGCCGACCACGGCTTCCGGATCGTCGCCATCTTCGACGTCGATCCGGCCCTCGTCGGCAGGGAGTTCGGCGGCGTCCGGGTCCGCGATCTATCCGAGTTGGCGGAGATCGTCGAGGAGGAGGACGTCGTGGTCGGCGTGCTCGCCGTCCCCTCCGACGCCGCGCAAGGGGTCGCCGACCGGCTTGTCGACGCCGGCGTGAAGATCGTCTTCAACTACTCCGAGCGGCTGCTCCAGGTTCCGCCCGAGGTCACGGTCCATACCTCGAGCCCCGCCGTCGACCTCCTCTACGCGCTCTACTTCTACCTGGCGTAGTGAGCGCACAAAGGCCATGAGCCGGTGAGCGAGATCGTCGGGGTCGACCTCGAGCGCACCCGCGAGGTGTTCGAGTCCTCGACCGACTTCACGATCGGGCTCGAGGAGGAGTTCGCGATCGTCGATCCCGAGAGCCTCGAGCTCGCCCACCGCTTCGAGGATCTCTACCGCGCCGGGTGCGAGGACGAGCTGCTCGCGGCCTCGCTGGCCGGGGAGCTGATCGACACCGAGATCGAGATCCGCTCCGGGCGCGGCGAGAGCTTCGCCGACGCGGCCGAGCGCCAACGCGAGCACCGGCGGCGACTGTTCGCGCTCGTCGAGCGCCACGGCCTCGCCCTCGCGGCGGCCGGGACCCACCCCTGGGCCAGCTACCTCGACCAGCGGATCATCGACACCCCTCACTACAACCGGCTGCGGGAGGAGCTCCGCTGGGTCGCGCTGCGGAACAACACCTGGAGCATGCACGTCCACGTCGGCATCCGCGGGGTCGACCGGGCGATCGCCGTCTGCGACCACCTTCGCGGCGTCCTCCCGCAGCTGCTGGCGCTGTCGGCGAACTCGCCGTTCCTCGACGGACACGACACCGGGCTGCACTCGGTGCGGACCGAGATCTTCACCCGCACCTTCCCGCGCTGCGGGATCCACGAGCCGTTCGGCGACTTCGCGACGTACGCGCAGTTCGTCGAGCTCCTGGTCCGGACCCGCTCGATCGCCGAGGCGACGCAGCTTTGGTGGAGCGTCCGTCCCCACCACGCCTTCGGCACGGTCGAGGTGCGGATCTGCGACGCGCAGGCGCGCGGCGACGAGTCGCTATCGCTGGCGGCGCTGTGTTGCGGGTGCGTCGCCCAGGCGGCGCTCGACCACGACGACGGGCGGCTCGGCCCGCCGCTCCGCCAGCGGGAGATCGAGGAGAACCTGTGGCGCGCGATCCGGCACGGCCTCGGCGGTCGGATGATCGACTTCGCGCGTGGCGAGGAGGTGCCGACGCGGGCGGCGCTCGAGCGGCTCCTGGAGTGGACGAGCCCGGCCCGCGAGGCGCTCGCGCTCGACGTCGAGCTGCCGGAGCGAAACGGCGCCCAGCGCGCCCACGCCGCCGTCGCGGATGGCCACGCGATCGCCGAGATCTACCGGGAGGCGGTCGCGGAGACGCGGCGAACGTATGCGCCGGCGCCCGCCGAGGCTTCGGTGCCCGCGGCAATGAGCAGTAAGCAGTAAGCAGGACCCTTGCCAGCCGACGAGCAACAGCACGAGCCGCAGCGGCCGACCCCGGAGCAGGAGGAGGAGCTCCGCGAGCGGGTCGACGAGCAGCTCCGCAAGGTCCGCGTCCAGGACCTCCTGCTGGAGAGCGTCGCTGGGATCCTCAACCTGTCGGCGCGGCGGATCGCCAAGGACGATGAGCGCGACCTCGAGCAGGCGCGGGTCGGGATCGAGGCGGTGCGGGCGGTCGTCGGGCTGCTCGAGCCGGAGCCCGCGAAGGCCGTGCGCGACGCGCTCTCGGAGCTCCAGGTGCTCTACGCGCGCCAGGCCTCCGGCGGGGGCGAGGCGCCACCGGAGCCCGAGCCGGCGCCCGAGACGCCTCCTCGGAAGGGCGAGCCGCCGCCCCGGCTCTGGACCCCGCCCGGGTCGGCGTAGACCGGGGTCCGCGTATAGACTCCGCGCGCTTCGCGGCCGGTTAGTCACCGGCCGCTTTCAGCTTTATCCCGAGCCCACGGAGGACCCACCGACTTGACCAAGTTCCTGACCGACTACGGCGTCATCGTCGCGCTCATCTGCGCCGGCGCCGGCGTCGTCTACGGCGCGATCATCACCAGGCGTCTGCTGACCCGCTCCCCGGGGAACGATCGGATGCGCGAGATCTCCGGCGCCGTCCAGGAGGGCGCCCGCGCGTACCTCCGGCGCCAGTACACGATCATCGCCGGGGTCGCGGTCGTGCTCGTCGTCCTCGTCGCGATCCTCCGTAACGTCGACACGGCGATCGGGTTCATCATCGGCGGGGCCTTCTCCGGCTCCGCCGGGTTCATCGGCATGAACCTCTCGGTTCGGGCGAACGCCCGGGTGGCCGAGGCGGCCCGCGGCGGCGTCCCGCCCGCGCTCGATGCGGCCTTCAAAGGCGGCTCGGTGACCGGCCTGCTGGTGGTCGGGCTCGCCCTGCTCGGCGTCGCGGGCTACTTCGGGATCCTCATCCTCGCCAACAAGACCGACAAGGAGGCGGTCGACGCGCTCGTCGGGCTCGGCTTCGGCGGCTCGCTGATCTCGGTCTTCGCCCGTCTTGGCGGCGGCATCTTCACCAAGGCCGCCGACGTCGGCGCCGACCTCGTCGGCAAGGTCGAGGCCGGCATTCCCGAGGACGATCCCCGCAACCCGGCGGTGATCGCCGACAACGTGGGAGACAACGTCGGCGACTGCGCCGGGATGGCGGCCGACCTGTTCGAGACCTACGCGGTGACCGCGGTCGCCGTGATGCTGCTCGGCGTACTCACCTTCAACGAGACCCGCGAGGTGGCGATCTACCCGCTCGTGATCGGCGGGGTGGCGATCGCGGCCTCGATCATCGGCGCGCTCTCGGTTCGCTCCCGGAGCGGCAACGTCGAGCGTGCGCTCTACCAGGGGCTGATCGTCTCGGCCGTGATCTCGGCGGCGGCCTTCTACCCGATCACCAACTGGCTGATGGGGAGTGTGACGCTGAAGAGCGCCCAGAGCCTGAGCTCGGCGCCGTCGGTCTCGCACCTTTGGCTTTGCGGCCTGATCGGGCTCGCCGTCACCGCCGGACTCTTCATCATCACCGACTACTACACCTCGACCCGGTTCCGGCCGGTGAAGACGATCAGCCGGGCCTCGATCACCGGCCACGCCACCAACATCATCCAGGGCCTCTCGCAGGGCCTGCAGTCGACCGCCGCCCCGGCGCTCCTGATCGCGCTGGCGATCCTCGGCGCCGATCACCTCGCCGGCATCTACGGGATCGGGGTGGCCGTGATGGCGCAGCTCTCGCTGACCGGCCTGATCGTCGCCCTCGACGCATTCGGGCCGATCACCGACAACGCCGGTGGGATCGCGGAGATGGCCGACCTGCCGGAGGACGTCCGCAATGTCACGGACCCGCTCGACGCGGTCGGGAACACGACCAAGGCCGTGACCAAGGGCTACGCGATCGGCTCCGCGGCGCTCGCCGCGCTGGTGCTGTTCAGCGCCTTCAAGATCGAGCTCGGGGACGAATCGCCTGCCAACTTCAACCTCGGCGGTCTCTTCAACCTGTCGAGCCCGGACGTCCTGATCGGGCTCATCATCGGCGGCCTGATGGTCTACCTGTTCGCCTCGCTCGCGATCGAGGCCGTCGGGCGGGCCGGCGGTCAGGTGGTCGAGGAGGTCCGCAGGCAGTTCCGCGAGAACCCGGGGATCATGGAGGGAACGCAGCGGCCGGAGTACGGGCGAACGGTGGCCATCGTCACCGCCGCCGCGCAGCGGGAGATGATCGTGCCAGCGCTGATCCCGATCGTCGTCCCATTGATCGTCGGTCTGCTCAGCGCCGACGCGCTCGGCGGCCTGCTGATCGGGGTGATCGTCGTCGGGCTGTTCGCGGCGATATCGATGACCGCCGGCGGCGGCGCCTGGGACAACGCGAAGAAGCTGATCGAGGACGGAGCCTACGGCGGCAAGGGCTCGGAGGCCCACGCCGCATCGGTGACCGGCGACACCGTCGGCGACCCCTACAAGGACACCGCCGGCCCGGCGATCAACCCGATGATCAAGGTCGCCAACATCGTCGCGATCCTGATCATCCCGATCGTCCATTTCTGACTGCGCCCTCACACGGGGCTGGCCCGGATCCGGATCCGTCGAACAACTCGGCGACAGCGGATACAACCGCGGTCAGCGAAGCTTGGTACAGGGAAGCTGCGCGTACCACAACGGTTGCGGCGCGATCGGTACCTTCACTTCGGCGGCACCCGTCGCGGCGCATCGCGAACGGCCCTCGTCGAGAGCGTGAGTCCAGGTTGGCGAGCCCCGCACCTTCGACTCGCCGACCTCCAACGAGAACAGCGCGACGACGAAGACGACGGCGACCGCGGCCACCCGTAATCGATTCCAGCTGGTGGGCGAGAGCCGTAGCGGGCGCCCGTCGAGCTGGACGAAGAGCGCGCTCAGCAGCAGCAGGGTCGGGGTGACCATGTAGTGGGCCTGCAACGTGTTGTGGGTCCCGTGGGGCCAGAGGAACTGCATGCCGAAGAAAGGGCGGCGATAGCCGACGACGAGGAACAGGCCGAGCGACGCCGCGACGGTCAACGGCACGACGATGCGGGTCCGCGGGCGGCCGATGAGCGATAACGCGACGAAGGCGAGCAACAGCAACCCCAGCGCGACCTCCAGTCCGGTTCCGAGGTTCTCCCACAGGAAGCCGTCGATCCGCTGCCCCGCCACGGCCCCGCCGATGACGCGCTGGGCGTAGGCCGGGACCAGGCTCCAGTCCCAATGAGATGTGGGAAGCGCCGCGAAGGCGGGGTTCAGATGTCCTCCGCCTTCGCCCAGCACCGGTGCATTGATGGAGTAGGCGAGCTGGATCGCGACCCCGACGGCGAAGCCGGCGACGATGACCGCGTCGCGGCGGTCGCGGAGGGCGAGCAGTCGCAGCGCCGCCAAGGGCGCGAAGACGACGATCGCGGCGTTGCTGATGGCCGTGATGAACACGAAGGCCGCTGCCGCGGCGGCGCGACCGAAGGTGGCCGGGCGCCAGAGCAGGACCCAGAAGCTCGCGAACAGCAGGAACCAGATCGAGTTCGTGACGTTGTTGAGGGTCTCCACGCCGACGACGGGGAGGAGCACAAGCATCGCGGCAAGGCCGGCGCGCAGCTCCGGGGACCTGATGTGCCCGGCGCTTGCCCGCCAGACCACGAATGCGGAGCCGGCGACGATCGCCGCGCCGCAGATCGTCATCGCCGGTGCGAACCAGTCGACGGGGAGGAGCGCAACCGGCTCCGCGACCAGGCGCGAGCTTGTCTGGAGGTAGCCGTTCCAGGTCGTCGTCAGGGCGTCGAAGAACCCGCGGGTCAGCGCGTCGGCGATCCAGGTGAACGCGTCCTCGGCCCAGATCGAGTTGAGCGGCACGCTCGACCACATGCGAACGAGCTGGACGACGATGCAAAGGAGCGCCAGGGCGGCGCAGATCAGCGCCCGGCGCGCGGTGATCGGCGGCGGCGCTGGCGCGTAAGGGAAGAGCTCCCTGTCCAGCACGCGACGCAGCCGCCCCACGGAGACACCGCCCATCGGGCGGCATCCTCGCAGGCGGGAAAGCCGGCTCAGCGCCTGGCGGCTGAGCCCGGTCGCGCGCCGGCCGCCGCGAGCGCCTCGTCCCGCCGCAGGTACGCGCGGATGGCGACGATGTGGCCGTCCCGGATCGTGAAGACCTCGTACAGGTGGCCGCCGACGTGCTCGCCGCCCACCTCCTCGACATGCGCACCGTGGATGCCGAGCACGACGTGCTCGTCGTCGCCGCGCAGCGCCTCGACGGCGTCGAGGAAGTAGTCGGCGTGCGTTGGCTGGGCGGCCTTCCAGGCAAGCAGCTCGTCGCGGTTCGCGCAGTAGACGTTGCCGTCGACCCAGCGCTGCTCGACATCCGGGTCAAGCAGCGCGGCGAGTCGCTCGAGATCGTCGTCGCGATGGGCGCCGAGCCAGTCGACGAGGATCAGCTCGAGGTTGGCGTGGTAGCTCGGTGACATTCGTTCCTCCTGATTCGTGCCTGCGGTCAGCCCAGCGCCGACTCCCGCAAATACGTTCCGTTCTGGCGGCGTCTGGACGGGCCTGGCGGCGCTAGCGGACCCGCGAGGCGGCGCACGCGCGCCGCCGCCGAGCCGCGACGGCTCGGGTCGCCAGCCAGTGCTAGGAGGCCCGAGGAGGTGTCAGCGTCAGCCGGGCACGGGAGCCGGATCGTAGCGCCACCCGTCGGTAGGCTCGCGACCGCGATGGAGCCGGAGCCGATCAACGTCGCGGACTACGAGCGGATCGCGGCCGAGCGCCTCGACGCGGGACCGCTCGCGTACTTCGGCGGCGGCGCCGGCGACGAGCTCACGATGCGCGAGAACGTCGCCGCCTACCGCCGCTGGGCGCTTCGGCCGCGCGTCCTGGTCGACGTCGAGGAGACCACCACGGCAACGACCGTCCTGGGAGCGGAGGTCTCGATGCCGATCCTCGTCGCCCCGATCGCGGTCCAGGCGCTCGCCCACCCCGACGGCGAGGCCGGGATGGCCCGCGCCGCCGCCGGCGCCGGGACGATCATGAGCCTGTCGACGATCGCGTCGGCCCGGCCGTCGGAGGTTGCCGCCGCGGCGCCGGGCGGGCGCCGGTGGTTCCAGCTCTACTGCTTCCGCGACCGCGGCATCACCGACGCGCTCGTCGCCGAGGCGGTCGAATCGGGCTTCGAGGCGATCGTTCTCACCGTCGACGCCCCGCGCGCCGGGAGGCGGGAGCGCGACCTGCGCACCGGGTTCCAGATCCCGACGGAGATCGGCGTCCCGAGCGTCGAGGCAGCGGTCGGCGGCGGGGCCCGGCTCGGCATCGCCGAGGTGTTCGAGCTCGTCGACCCTTCGCTGGATTGGTCCGACGTCGAGCGCCTGGCCGCGGGCTCCGAGGTGCCTGTCCTGGTCAAGGGGGTCCTCCGCGGCGACGACGCGGAGCTCGCGGTCGAGCACGGAGCGGCCGGGGTGGTGGTCTCGAATCACGGCGGGCGGCAGCTCGACGGCGCGATGGCCACGGTCGAGGCCCTGCCCGAGGTCGCCGAAGCGGTGGGCGGGCGCTGCGAGATCATCGTCGACGGCGGCGTTCGCCGGGGAGGGGACGTCCTCGTCGCGCTGGCGCTCGGCGCCACCGCGGCTCAGGTCGGCCGGCCGGCCCTGTGGGGCCTCGCGGCGGGCGGCGAGGCGGGTGCCAGGCGGGTGCTCGAACTGCTCCGCGAGGAGCTCGACCTCGGGCTCGCGCTGCTCGGCTGCCGTTCCCCGGCCGAGGTCGGTCGCGACCGCGTTCGCCGTGTGAGGGCGGTCCTATAGTCGATTCATAGATGGCGGAACGCATTCCACGCGAGCAGACCCTGCGCCGTGTGCACGGCGTCGGCGCGCTGTTCGCGGCCGCCTACGGCAACGTCGGCTCGTCGATCTACTACGCGCTCGGCGTGGTCGCGGGCTTCGCGCTCGGCCTGACCCCGATCACCTTCATGATCGCGGGGCTGATCTTCGCCGCGACGGCCGCGACCTACGTCGAGGCGACGGTCATGTACCCCGAGGCCGGCGGATCCTCGAGCTTCGCCCGGCACGCGTTCGATGAGCTGATCAGCTTCGTCGCCGGCTGGGGGCAGATGCTCAACTACATCATCACGGCGGCGATCTCCGCCTATTCGGTCCTCAACTACCTGGCGGTGTTCTGGGGGCCGCTGGGGCGCGCTCCCGGCAACCTGATCGGCAGTATCGCCGTGATCGCGGCGCTGGCGGCGCTCAACGTCAAGGGCACCAAGGAGTCGTCGAAGCTGAACCTCGTGCTGGCGATCGGCGACCTGCTTACGCAGGTGATCCTCGTCTCGATCGGCATCGCGCTGGTCCTCAGCCCGCAGACGCTGGTCGACAACGTCCACCTCGGCGTCGCCCCGAGCTGGGGTAACTTCGCGCTCGGGATCGCGGTCGGGATGGTCGCCTACACCGGAATCGAGACGATCTCGAACATGGCCGAGGAGGCCCGCGACGCCTCGCGCACGGTCCCCCGCGGCACCGGGCTCACCGTCCTCGCGGTCGTCGGGCTCTACGCGCTGATCCCGATCGTCGCCCTGTCCGCGATGCCCGTCGTCCACCACGCGAGCGGCCACTACTCGACCCAGCTCGGCTCTCAGTTCGCCAACGACCCTGTCCTGGGGATCGTGGAGAACCTCGGGCTCGGGAGCAGCCTGACGTCGGTGCTGCGCTACTACGTCGGCGTGCTGGCGGCGGTGATCCTGCTGATCGCCACCAACGCCGGGCTGATCGGGCTCTCGCGGCTCACCTACTCGATGGGCCAGCATCGCCAGCTGCCCGAGATCCTGCGCCGCGTCCACCCCCGCTTCCAGACCCCGTACGTGGCGATCGTCGTCTTTTCGATCGTCGCCGCGCTGACGATCCTCCCTGGCCAGTTGAGCTTCCTGGCCACGCTCTATTCGTTCGGGGCGATGCTCTCGTTCACCATCGCCCACATCTCGGTGGTCCGCTTGCGGGCCCGCTACGCCGAGCGCGAGCGACCATGGAAGCCGGCGCTCAACTTCCGCTTCCGCGGGGTCGAGTTGCCGGTGACGGCGATCTTCGGCGGGATCGGCACCTTCGCCGCCTGGATCATCGTCATGGTCCTCCACATCTCGACTCTGATAGTCGGGACGATCTGGATGGTGCTCGGGGTCAGCATCTATGTGCTGTACCGCCGCCGGCAGCGGCTGCCGGTGCGGCAGACGGTCAAGGTGGCGACGCTCGAGCCGCTCGGCGTCGAGGAGGTCGAGTACCAGAGCGTGCTCGTCGCCACCGGGGCCGAGGACTCGTTTCCGGAGGAGGCGATCGCGACTGCCGCGGCGCTTGCCGCGAGGCGGCGGCGCGCGATCCACGTCCTCTCGCTGGTCCCCGTGCCGGTCAACCTGCCGATCGATTGCGAGCTCGACGCCGAGGAGAGCGCGGCCCAGAGCAAGATCGAGGAGGCGAAGCTGATCGCCGGCCAGCGGGTCTCGGGTCGGGTCCAGCGGGTGCGCCCGGGGCAGGCCGGGCAGGCGATCGTCGACGAGGCGAGGCGGATCAAGGCGGCGGCGATCGTGATGCCGCTCCGCTATCGCAATGGCTCGCCGCTGTACGGCAAGACGCTCCAGACAGTGCTCGCGAAGCGCCCGACGCGGGTCTTGGTCGCCGCCCATCCGACCGAGGGGCCGACGGACGGCAAGCCACAGGGGGCAACGGCCACCAAGCGCCCGCTTACGGCGCCCTGAGCGCCGGCAAGTGGCCCCTCGGCGCCCGCCGACCAGCCTAGACTTGCCGAGATGCCAGCTCCGGACGAGGTCTATCGCGGCGTCACCAGGGTGTTCGCCGTGCTCATCCTCGGGTTCGGGATCGCGATCGTCGTCATCACGCTCAAGAACGGCGGCGGTCCGCTGTCGGCCGGATTGCTGATCGGGCTGCTGTTCACCGCGCTCGGCGCCGGCCGCCTCTACCTGGCGCTGCGCGGCCGCGGTTGAGCGGCGGGCGCCAACAGGAGCCCGGCGAGCGCGCCGGCGACCTCGGCACCGCCGAGACCAGCGCCGAGGGCGACCAGGGGCCGCGGCTGCCGACGATCCTCGGCGGCCCGCGCGGCCCGCTCGCCCTGCGCGTCCTGGGGATGCCGCTGCTGTTCGCGGTCGGCTACGCGGCGGTCGGGTTCTCGCTCTACTTCTCGCTCGGGGTCGTTGCCGACCGCGGCCTCGGCCTGACCCCGCTCGTCTTCCTCGCTGCCGGGATCCTGTTCGTCCTCGCGGCGCTGACGTACGTCGAGGGCGGGGCGATGTACCGGGAGCGGGGCGGGTCCTCGATGCTCGCCCGCCATGCCTTCAACGAGCTGATCAGCTTCGTCGCCGGCTGGGCGATCCTGATCGAGTACATCATCGTCATCGCGCTGGCGGCGATCTCGTTCGCCCAGTATCTGAGTCCGATCTGGGGCGGGTTCACGCACGGGGTCGGCGAGATCGTGGCGATCGTCGCCGTGATTGGCGGGGCGGCGGCGGTCAACGCGGCCGGGTGGACCGGTGTCCGCCGCCAGGGGCCGCTGCTGTTGCTCGCGGTGGCCGACATCGCGCTCCAGATCGCGATCGTCGTCGCCGGGCTGTTCGTCGCGTTGCACCCCGACTTGCTGACTCGCCACATCGAGCTCTTCAGCCAGCCGTCGATCAAGGACCTGGCGATCGCGCTGGCGATCGCCACCGTCGCCTTCGCCGGGATCGAGGCCACCTCGGACCTGGCCCCCGACATCGCCTGGGGGCCCCGCGACGTGCGGCGGATGGTGGGGGTCAGCTCGCTGGTGCTGCCGATCGCCTACGCCGGGATCTCGGCTATCGCGCTGATGGCGGTGCCGGTGACGGCCGGCCACGGGGGCCCACACACCGCGCTGAGCGGAAAGTTCATCGAGGAGCCGCTGCTCGGGGTGGTCATGAGCTACCGCCCGGTCTGGCTCTCCGACCTGCTCAAGGTGCTGGTGGTGATGATCGCCCCTGCGGTTCTCGCCTGGGCGGCGTCGACCTCGATGCTGGGCCTCTCGCGCCACGTCTATGCCCTCGCCACACACCGCCAGGTGCCGAGCTGGCTGGGGAAGCTCGGCCAGCGAAGATCGACGCCGTACATCGCGATCTGGGCGGCGGCGGTGATCGCCTTCGGGCTCGCCGTCCCGGGCGACGTGCTGTTCCTCGCCGGGCTCTACGCGTTCGGGTCGACGCTGGCGGTGACGATCGCCCACCTCGCGATCCTCAAGCTGCGCACGTCGCAGGCCGACCGGCGGCGCCCATTCCGGATCCCGTTCGACGTCTCGATCCGGGGCCGCGGGCTGCCGCTGCCGGCGATCCTCGGGGCCATCCTGATGGCGGCGGGGTGGGTGAGCGTCGTCGTCTTCCGGCCGCTCTCCCGGGACGTGGGCGCGGCCTGGATGGTTTTCGGGATCGGCTTCTACGTGCTCTACCGGCACTACGTGCAGCGGGTGTCGATCACGCAGCAGGTCGAGGTGCCGGAGCGGGCGCTCCACAAGGCGGTGGAGGAGGCCGAGTACGAGACGATCCTGGTGCCGGTGTTCGGGACCGAGTTGGACGACGACATCGTCAGCACTGCCGGACGCCTGGCCGACGCCGCCGACGAGCCGGGCGAGGCCCGGCCGCGGCTCGAGCTGATCTACGTGATGGACCTGCCGCTCACCGTTCCGCTCGACTCGGTGCCGCCGAAGTGGCGGCAGGAGGAGGCGGACAAGGCGCTCGCCCGCGCCGCTGAGGTGGGCTCCGAGTACGAGACGGTCGACGTCGACACCGCGGTGGTCCGCGCTCGGACCGTCGGAGCGGGGATCGTCCAGGAGGCCCGGCGACGCGGCGTCGAGCTGATCGTGATGGGCGGCGAGCCTCCGACTCAGGTCCGCGGCGGGGCGGTGCTGGGCGGCGTCAGCGGCTCGCGGCCTCCCGAGATCGGGGAGGTGACCGAGTACGTCCTGCGCAAGGCGCCGTGCCGGGTGCTGCTGACGGCGCCGCCGGAGGCCGACTCGGATCGACCGGCCGCGACCGATGGAGCGGACCGGGAGGCGCCCGAAGGCGCCGAGGAGGGGGCCGCCGAAGGCGCGGACGGGGAGGCGTCCGAAGGCGCCGACGAGGAGCTGCGCGGCGGGTAGCATCTCGCCCGAATGTTCATCCTGATCGTGGGAGTGGGCCGTGTCGGCTCGTCGCTGGCGCGAGCGATGCTCCGGGACGGCCACGAAGTCTCCTGCCTCGACGAAGACCCGGAGTCGCACGCGCGGCTCGAGGTCGGCATGGAGGAGGCCTGGGAGGAGGCCGGGGGGCGGTTCACGGTCGGAACCGCGCTCGAGATCGACGCGCTCGAGGCGGCCGGGATCGGGCAGGCGGACGCGTTCGTCGCCGCCACGGACGGCGACAACACGAACATCGTCATCGCCCAGATCGCGAAGCGCCGCTACAACGTGCCGAAGGTGATCGCGCGGATTCTCGACCCGCTTCGTGCCGACTGGTACGAGCGCCAGGGGGTGCACACGATCTGCCCGACGAAGGTGGCGATCGAGATGCTTGAGCACGAGGTGCGGGCGGCCGCGGCCGAGCAGGGTGGACGGCAGCCGGCGGCGATCGAGGGGGGAGGCTCGTCCGAGTGAGCGAGCGGATGTACGTGCTGATAGTCGGCGCCGGCAAGGTCGGCTGGAACCTGGCCCGCGAGCTGCTCGAGAAGGGCCACGAGGTGACGCTGATGGAGAGCGACCGCGAGCGGTTCCTGGCGGTCGAGCAGGAGCTCGAGCACAACGTCCAGTACGGCGATGCCTCGGAGCTGTGGGTGCTCGAGCGGGCCGGGATCTCGCGCGCGGACCTGGTGATCGCGGTCACCGGCGACGACGAGGACAACATCCTGATCTGCCAGGTGGCGAAGGAGAAGTACCTGGTCGACCGGACGATCGCCCGGGTCAACAACCCCCGCAACCGGGCCCACTTCGAGCTCTTGGGGATCCGGCCGAACGTGTCGGCGACGGACCTGATCCTGCGGCTGATCGAGCACGAGGTCCCGGAGTACGGGCTCGTCCACCTGCTCGACCTCCCGGAGCAGAAGCTGGAGATCATCGAGATGCTGCTGCCGGACAACTCGCGCGCGGCCGGATCGCGGGTCGCCGACCTGCAGATGCCGGAGGGGAGCCTGCTGATCTCGGTGGTGCGCAACGACCAGGGGTTCGTGCCCGGCCCCGACACGGTGCTCGAGGCGGGCGACGAGGTGCTCGCGGTCCTCGACCCCCGGATCGAGGAGGACCTGACCTCCTACTTCGCGCCGGACGGACAGGGCTGACGGCGCCTCCAGGGTGGCCCAGCGCGAGGTCGACTTCCTGCTGATCGGCGGCGGCATGGCGTCCGCCCACTGCGCCGCCGAGCTCCGCAACCGCGGCGCCGACGGGTCGGTCCTGCTCGTCGGCAG
Source organism: Actinomycetota bacterium (assembly GCA_046732395.1). Classification (GTDB taxonomy): domain Bacteria; phylum Actinomycetota; class Thermoleophilia; order Solirubrobacterales; family 70-9; genus JAWVFM01. The sequence continues at coordinate 18,073 of JBKPNB010000055.1, forward strand.
GGAGCACGACCCGCCGTACGAGCGGCCGCCGCTCTCGAAGGAGTACATGCGGGGGGAGAGCGAGCGGGAGGAGGCGTTCGTCCATTCGCCCGATTGGTACGAGGAGAACGGGGTCGAGCTGCTCGCCGGGGCGAGCGTGATGTCGCTCAACCTCGGTGCTCGGACGGCGAAGCTCCAGACCGGGGAGGAGGTGCGGTTCGGAAAGGCGCTGGCCGCGACCGGGGCGCGGGTGAACATCCTCCACCACCTCGAGGGGGCGCGGCTCGAGGGGATCCACTACCTGCGGACGCTCGGCAATTCGGACGCGATCCGCGAGGAGGCGGCCGACGCCGGGCACGTGGTGCTGATCGGCGGCAGCTATATCGGTTGCGAGGTGGCGGCCTCGCTGACCGCGCGCGGGGTGGAGTGCACGATGGTGATGCTCGAGGAGGTGGCGATGTCGCGGGCGTTCGGCGAGGAGGTGGGGCGCCATTTCCACGAGCTGCTGGCGTCGAAGGGGATCGAGATCCACGGCGGCGAGGAGCTCGAGTCGTTCGTCGGGGAGTCGCGGGTGCGGGCGGTGCGGACGAGGAGTGGGCGCGAAATCGAGTGCGGGGCGGTTGTGATCGGCGCCGGGGTCCACCCGGAGACGATGCTCGCGGGGCGGGCCGGGCTCGAGGTGGACAACGGGATCGTCTGCGACGCGAAGCTCGAGACGTCGGTGGAGGGGATCTTCGCGGCCGGGGACGCGTGCTCGTACGAGAGCGTCGTCCACGGGCGGCGGCTGCGGATCGAGCACTGGGACGTGGCGCTCCAGCAGGGCCAGCACGCGGCGCGGGGGTTGATGGGGGAGACCGAGCCCTATCGGGCGGTGCCGTACTTCTTCAGCGACCTCGCCGACTGGACGAGCCTCGAATACGTCGGCCCGGCCGAGCGCTGGGACGAGATCGTCTGGCGCGGCGACCGCGACGCCGGCGAGTTCACGGCCTTCTACCTCGCCGACGGCACGGTCGTCGCCGCGCTCACCGCCGGCCGCTCCGAGGACCTCGCCCACGCCCGGCGGCTGCTCGAGGCGGGCGTCGACGTCACCAACCTCAAGGACACGCTCGGCGACACCGAGAGCGATCTGGAGGCGATCGGCTCGGCGCACGGAGCCGCATAGATTCGAACTGCGGGGCAGGGACTCGAACCCCGATTTCCCGGTCCAGAGCCGGGCGGATTGCCATTATCCGACCCCGCAGAGCAAGTCGCCGAGGGCGACGTCGATCCAGCATAACCGCTGCCGATCTGGGGTCCCGGCGCTCGGAAGAGCACTCACGATAACCCCACACTCAACGACGCTGGCGGGTCGAAATGTGGGATTCACGGCCTATGGGGCGGGTCAATCCCACTCTGAGTCGCTGCCAACCCTCGGCTGTGGGATCTGCGGCGCCACGCCAGAAACTCGGAGATGTCACGGTCCGTGCCGACAGCGACCCGCGGTACTACTCGCGCCCGAGCTCCTCACCTGAAGACGGGATCTCGCCGCAATTTGCGGGTGCGGGCAGGGGGCCGGTTGCTCTGTAATCTTCCCGGGGGATGTGGGGGCACGCGAAAAATCGCGTCCTGGCAGGGACTTTGGGCGTCGCCGCCCTTGCGGCGGTCGTCGCCGGCTGCGGCAGCAACACCGAGACGAGCTCGATCTCTTCGGCCCCGAGCGCGAGCAGCGGTGGCTCGACCAGCAAGTCGGCCTTCGTCAGGCAGGCGGACGCGATCTGCGCCGAGGCGAACGCCGCGATCAAGGGGCTTGCCTCGTCCGGCAGCTCGACGATCAGCCAGGAGCTCTCGACCGTGAAGGGCGAGCTCCAGGGGCTGAAGTCGCTCGGCAACCCCGACTCCGGCGGGCCGCAGCTCCAGCGCTACCTGGCAGCCCTCCAGGACCAGCTCACAGCGCTCAAGACCCAGGCCAAGGCGATCCAGAACGGCGCCTCGGCGACCCCATCGGGCGAGGTCCTTTCGGCGACCTCCAACGCCGAGGCCGCCGCGCGCGCCTTCGGGCTGCGCGAGTGCGCCGGCTCCGCGAGCCCGTCCGGCTCGAACGCCAACGCCTCCGCCTCCGTCGGGGGCGGCACCGCGGCCACCGCCGGGACCGCCCCGAGCGGCGCCACCGCGACATCCTCGGGCACCGTGACGCCCACCGCCCCAGCCCCGACCGCCACGCTGACCACCCCCACCGCGGTTGCTCCCACGACCCCCGCC